>JAZFSI010000187.1:0-2343 GCA_036446075.1 Fidelibacterota bacterium | reverse complement strand
GCTTCATTGCGCTGCAGCGCAGCTTCTTTCGCAATGACATTTTTGCTTATTGACGTAAAAAATTCAATGAATTTTTTACCATTACCAATCACCGCACATTTTCCCCACTGAGTTCTGCCTTCTAAAGACTGACTTCTGGTTTTACCCGTCACCAGTCATAAAAAAGGTTGTGATTAAAAAAGTAATTTTAATGCAAATTCACCTAATTAATATGTTTAAAAATATTCATTCCTGCCAGGCCCGGATAAAAGCGTGTATTTTATTGAGCAGCTGTCTTTTATTCTTTACAGGCTGCAGTTATTCCGAATTAGAATTACAGCGTGGAAATGCTACTGAAATATTGGATCAGGTTAAAACCCATTCCGGCCGCGAGGCTGTGTTGCTGAATTTCTGGGCAACCTGGTGCGCTCCCTGCATAGAAGAATTTCCCATGATTGCAGAACTTGCGGGAAATTATAAAAACCGGGGTCTGCAAGTTTATTTTATTAGTGTAGATTGGTCGGAAGATGAAGATAAAGTCTTAGAGTTTTTAGAAAGCCAGGAAATAAAAGGAATTTCATATATTAAAAGCACTCAAGATGATGAATCCTTCATTAATTCAATATCAAGCGCCTGGACCGGCGCCGTGCCCTTTACGATTTTATTTGATAAACAGGGTAATCCAGTAAATCAATGGGAAGCAGAAAAATCAAAAGCAGAATTTATAATAGCTTTGGAAAAGGTTTTGAATCCTGTTAAAACTTAACAGGAAGTTCCCGTGACTTATGTGAAATTCAACTTAATGACATTCTAAGGAGATACAATGAAAACAATAAGATTAATTCAGGTAATTTTATTTTTAATGCTGGCTTTATTACAGGCCGGTGAACTTGAAATTGGATCTGTCATCCCGGAAAAAGACTTTAAAATGAAAGATATCAGCGGAATAAAAATAAACCTGAATCAGGTTGTGAAAGAAAATGGACTGCTGGTGATTTTTTCCTGTAATACTTGTCCCTGGGTTTTAGCCTGGGAAGATCGTTATAATACAATTTCTGAATCATGCCGGGCCAAGGACATTGGATTTATTACTGTGAATTCTAATGCGGCTGAGAGAAATGGTGTTGACAGCTTTGAATTAATGGTGTCTCATGCCCAGGAAAAGAATTATAATTTTTATTATGCTATGGACGGGGAATCCATCCTGGCTAACGCTTTTGGTGCCACCAGAACTCCCCACGTTTTCCTGTTTAACAATCAGGGCATATTGGTTTATCGCGGCGCAATTGATGATAATGCCCGAAAAGCAGATGAAGTAAACAATGCTTATTTAATGGACAGTCTGGATGCTTTGAAAAATGGCCGGGATATTAAAAAGTCAACATCAAAGGCTCTGGGGTGTTCGATCAAATTTGCCGAAAAATAAGGCTGTAACCGTTAAATATCCTGAAAATGGTAAAATATAAATGAAAATATATATAAGCGCAGATATGGAGGGGCTGGCGGGTGTGACAAATTGGAACGAAGTAACTAAATCTCACCCGGACTATAAACGCTGCCAGCAGCAGATGACAGCCGAAGTCAGGGCTGCCTGCGAGGGAGCATTTCTTTCCGGGGCAGAGGAAATATGGATTAAGGACGCACATGCTTCCGGACGAAATTTAATTCATGGAGAATTACCTGAAAAAACGCGCCTAATAAGCGGCTGGAGCGGCCATCCCTTCTCCATGGTCCAGGAATTGGACGACTCCTTTGCTGCAATTTTTTTTATTGGATATCATTCAGGAGCAGGATCACACGGAAATCCTTTGGCTCATACCCTGAGTTCCGGTCGTGTAGAGCGTATGTGGATTAATACTCGCGAAGCTTCTGAATTTTTGCTCCATGGTTTTGCCGCAGCGTCTCTTAAAGTACCAGTTGTTCTGGTAACCGGTGACGAAGGTCTGGAAGCAGAAGTGCAGGAAATAAATTCTAATATTCGCACAGTGGCGGTTAAAAAGGGCGTGGGCGATTCTACTATCAATAAACATCCTCAAGAAATATTGGAAACAATCAGATTGACTGCTGCGGATGTACTGCGCAAAAATCTGGATTCTTGTATTTTAAAAACACCCAATTCGTATACAATAAAAATTAGATTCGTAAATCAGAAAGATGCTTTCAAGGCATCATTTTTTCCTGGCTGCAGCTTAGAAAAAGGCAAAATGGTTGTATTTAAAACATCCACATACTTTGAAGTAATGCGCTTTGTTCAGTTTGTTGTTTAAGAGAGAGATGGAAAAAATATTCGGAATATTTTCGCAGGAAAGTGAAGGATTTTCTAGAAAATTCCAAGGGCTGGGCCTGGGATTGTCACTGGCCCAG
>JAZFSI010000186.1:0-2276 GCA_036446075.1 Fidelibacterota bacterium | reverse complement strand
ATTCATCTTATTTCTCATAAGTTGGAATTTGCTTCTTCTACGCAATGACATCATTCTTAATATTATTATTTTATCACCTCGCTAATTTACGTCTCTGTTTATACTATAACTCTTTCGGCAAAAGATAAGGCCGGTAATTTATCTGAGCCTGTAAAAATTACTAATTACCGGGTGGATCGCACGCCCCCCGAATTCAGTGAATTTTTACCCAAAACAGGAACTTTCGTTAATAACTTGGATCTGGGCTGGACCCTGTCGGAAGATTTAAAAGAAGGCTCGCTGATTGTAAAAAATATAAAAACGGGTAATGAGATTACAATTCCCTTGACGGAAAATGATTTGCAGGGAGGTATTCGAGCTTTGGATGAATTACCGGGATTAACTTTGACCGACGGTGAACAATATAATCTAACCCTGAATGGCAGTGATTTTGCCGGCAACAGGGCCGAGTCGATTGAAATAAAAAATATTACATACGATGTTTCAGCGCCTCAAATATCAATCGTAAATCCGCTTTCCGGACAACATTTAATAAAATCGGACATTACCTATACAACTGCTGAAATTTTGCTTGAGGCGGATGTTGTCTGGATCAAATCCAATAGCCTGACCGAATCCTATAAAATAAATGAAAAAGATCTCACAAAAGGTACTCACATATTAACCGAATATTGGGAAGAACCGATAGAAGGCGAACCTTTCTCAATTTATATTAAAGGCAGGGATAGAGCCGGAAATACAGCCAATTCTGATACTATTGAAAATTTAGTGTTTGACAGCACTAAACCGGAACTGGCTATATTGTTTCCCTTAAACGAATCTGCGGTTAACCATTCCCTTTTGAATTTAAAAATATCCGAAGATCTCTCAAGCGGAAGCGTGATCTGGGAAGTTGCTGAAGGAACTGATCCGGAAGCTCCTTATAAAATTGTATTGGCCCAGAAGGAATTACTGGCCGGTGAAAGCTCCGAATTGACTTTGTCAGAAATTCCAGCCCTGAAAAATGGAGTAATATATAATCTTACTTTCGAAGGAATTGATCTGGCCGGCAATGAAGCTGTACCGGTTACTAATATAAATATTCTTTATGATATATCGCCGCCGGCCTTTACGGAATTAATCCCAGAGGATAACGCTTTTATTAAGGAAGTTAATCTTTCCTACATTCTCAGTGAAAACCTGCGGGAAGGGGCGATAATATTTGAAAATATTGACGAAAATGGTCAACCCGGACCCAGCCAAACAGTTAAATTAGCCGGCAAACGTAAAGAAATGGGACAGGGAGGAGGCCTGCTCCCGGCTTCAATTATACAACTGACCTCCGGCCAATTATATAATATTAAATTCACTGGAACAGACCAGGCTGGAAATATGGCTGCGGAAACTATGATTTCTAATGTTACTTTTGATAATGAAAAGCCGAAACTGGATATAATTGAACCGAATAATGGTGCTTTTGTACGCTCCACAAATATCTCTTATTCCATCAGTGAAAAATTGGTAGAAGCTGAATTCATTTTGGAAGCAGCCGCTGAATCGAATGATTTAAATACAACCATAAAATTATCAACTTCCGAAATGTCTGAAGGGGATCATTTAAATGTGTTTCTTAAAGGCCTTACAGGGTGGGAGGAGGCAGTCTCTTATAATCTTATATTAAAGGGTAAGGATCGAGCCGGGAATAATTCCGAGCCTGCGATGGTTAAGGCAGTAACTCTCGATAAAACTGACCCCGTAATTACTCTTGATAAACCTAATAAAACTAGCTATATAAACTATGAAACTTTAAGTTATACATTAAGTGAACAATTAGGTCAGGCTGCAGTTGTTTTTACACAATTATCCGAAAATACTGCTGATCAATTAGTGCAGGAAATAAAATTAGTTGATTTAGAATTGAGTCAGGGATCAAAGCAGGATATAAAACTGACCCAGGGACCCAATTTGACTAATGGACAAAGTTACAGAATCGAGATGAACGGCATTGACCGGGCCGGAAATCAAGCTGAAACTGTTATTGTTGAGCAGGTAACATTTGACGATGAAGCTCCTGAAATTTCCCTATCCATGCCCATTGATGGAGAACAGATTCAAAATACTAATATATCATACATAGTCTCAGATGACCTCAGCCAGGCCGAGGCTGTTCTGGAACAGACTGGCGGTACGATTGATCCGTTATCACCCCACAGGGTTAAACTGACCGGTACAGATTTAACCTTAGGTATGCATGCCGACGTTAAACTAAATCTTGAAGATAAACTGGCAGACGGAGG
>JAZFSI010000185.1:0-2471 GCA_036446075.1 Fidelibacterota bacterium | reverse complement strand
AACAACATAATTAATGGGAAAACAATCCAGTTCTTTCTTATTCCTATACGCAATTTTTCTAGCTCTATAGTCCAGATTACTGTAAAGAATATAGTAAATATGTGCGGTCTGGTAAGCCAATGTAAACTAGAGGCCGCTGCTGCAAGCATGGTTCCCGCCAATGCGACCAGGGACATACTGCTAAGATTTAAGCTGTGTTTATACACCAGCCAGAAACTTACCCCTATCACCAGCGCAGTAATCCATACTACTCCATTTAATCCTGCTGCCCTATGTGCGAAAGCAAAAATTACATCAGCAAACCACTCATGTGGAGTTAACGGATCTCCCAGTTTTGTATGAGAAAATACATCCCTGGTTGGAATTGATTGACTGGTAATTATGTAATCCCCCAGCGTGATATGTCTGCCTAAATCACCGTCCATATTCAATAACTTTGGACCTAAACCGATCAAAGCAAGAAAAATTGAAATGAATAAGATTTCACCCAGGCGGGGCATTAATATAGCTGATATTCCGGAAAGAGAACCTTGTTTTTTCATGGTGTGGTTGTTAATCCCAAGCCAATATCCTGCGGGTGAATTGTTCTTGAAATATCGTAAAAAACAATAAAATCTCCAATTATTTTTTCCCGCCAAGTAATCGATTGATCCTTGAATTGCAGCCTGAGATAACTATTTAAGGCTGCATGATTTGTTGTAATGTAGGCAACTTTTTCAGCTGCGAGAACTAAATTATTATAGGGTAAATAACGGTCGTCTCTGGTAGTATACCGAAAGTCCTTATGGTACGGAAGCCGCGGCACAAAGATAATTTCCTCTCTGGACAAAAATGCCAGAGGGTAGGAGACCCAATAATTAGAATATCCCCGGTAAATTTCATTCTCTTCTAAAAAAACGATCAGCTCATCCATATTTCTCTGATCAATCTGGGTGATTTCATCAAATTGGGTTGTTATTCCAGGAGGATAATCTAGAACTGACTGAATAGTTCCCCCCAGGTTAAAACTCAGCACAAAAAACAATATCCCAATTCGAAGAAAATATTTTTCAGAAAACTGACTAACTAGAAAGTCCGCACCAAATAAAGCCATCGGTACCATCAAGGGGGTAAAATACCGTCCAGATGGATCATTCCCATAAGGGGTGAAAATAAAACCAGCGAATAAGATCACGCCCATCAAACTTACAATCGATATCTCTGATTGAATTTTACCCGTGGTAATTTTTTTTATACTGAAATATAAAACTGCTAACCAGAAGATCAGAATAAACGGCAAAATTGGCATCATTAACCAACGAACATCCCAGGGGGGACGGAGGCCTAAAATAACCGTTCCACCAAATAAAATCATGTTCCCGAAGCGTTCCAGGGGTTGAAATAAATCCGAGGAATTATTAATATTTGCGATTGCCCCACCAGTTAATTCTGAAATTAGAGCTGCAGAGCCGTCACCAATCGCAAATGTCCACCACGGCATTGATCCAAGAATCGCTCCTGCCAAAATGAATGCGATAGACTTTAATACCAGCTTCAATTTTGCTGATTTTACGATTTCCCAAAATATTACAAATGCAACTGGTATAGAATAGACAAGAGATAACCCAATCACCCAAAAACCAAATCCGGCGCCTAATCCCCAGGCGATCAAACCAATATTAAAAATCCGATCGGGTTTAAACCCCTCTTCTTTAACCGCTTTTATAATCCCGAGACCGCTCAACAGGAGCAGGTTTCCTATCAAGAGCATTTCGCCATATCCCCCTAAACTGACCGTGGTATAGAGGGTGATGTTTACAGGCGGAATTGCAATCAGCAGTCCGGAAATTAATGCGATAGATTTAGAACGGAACAATTTAAATCCCAGCAACGCTGTTGTAGCTACAGTTCCTAAAAACAGGATACTTTGAACAGCCCTAATTACCCAAATATATTGTCCAAATATTCTAAACCCCAGGGCAACCAGGATTGCATCCATGCTGCCCATATATACCTGGCCATAAAAAAAATTGGGGATATTACCTTGATTGATGTGCCGTGCCATTAATGCCACAATAGCTTCATCAGAATTAAATGGTATTCGTCCCGATAATAACAGCGCACACTTTAGACCTGCTGCAACAAGTACCGGCAGCCATATGTATCCTGCTAAATCTAGAAATTTCTTAACTCTTTGCATAGGGCGGGTTACATATTATCAAGAGGGTAAGTTATTATAATAATTGAAAATATCAAAATATATGTTGTTATTCCCAAAGGACCTATGACGTATAATATAACAGAATTCACTAACTATCATTGGCCATCAACAAGATAAATATATGCAAAAATTTATTAAGGAGAATTGGTTTTTCATCTTACTCATCGGTGCTTTAACTGGGTTCTATTATTTCGGTTTAAGTCTAGTCCCTTTTCACCCAGATGAAAGCACACATATTTTCATGAGCCAGGATCTTGAACTTCTATTTACG
>JAZFSI010000184.1:0-9914 GCA_036446075.1 Fidelibacterota bacterium | reverse complement strand
GAATAGTATTCATAATTGGTATGGCCGGATTGTTTATTTACGGGTTTATACTAAAAAACCATAATGAACCATTTAATCAAATTCTGGTTCTGGGAATTATTTGTGCTGCTGCAGGCATTAATCAATTACAAAAAGCAGTAAATCAATTAAAGTCCCGGCGGAAATAAACTTAAAATATAACGGGTAAATATTATTGCCCGAAATGCCAATAGATTATCAAATGTAAAAAATGAAAATCTTAACTTTGTATTTTAAAACATGTCCTCGCTAATCTCGCAAAATCCTGCCACGGGAGCAAAATTTGGAAGTTTCCCTGAATTAAATTCTAGTCAGGTCGAAACCCGCATTCTGGCGGCGAAAAAAGCATTTTTGTACTGGAAAAAATTATCAGTTGAAGATCGCAATGACCATTTTTTCAAATTGGTAGAAAATCTACGAAACCAAAAAAGTAAATTTGCGGAATTGATGGCTAATGAAATGGGTAAACCTCTGCTCCAGGGAGAGGCGGAGGTTGATAAATGCGCCTGGGTTTGTGAATATTATGCTCAAAATTCCCATAGATTATTAAATCCTCGAATTATTGAAACAGAGGCATCTCAGAGTTATATATGTTTTAAACCTCTGGGTATTATTCTTGCAATTATGCCTTGGAATTTTCCTTTCTGGCAGGTCTTCAGGTTTGTAGCTCCGGCCTTGATTTCAGGCAATGTAGCTCTCCTTAAACATGCATCTAATGTACAGGGCTGCGCGGCGGCAATTGAAGAGTTATTTCAAAAATCAAATTTTCCGGAGAATGTATTCCAAAATTTATGCCTGGGATCGAAACGCATTAAGGCAGTTATTAAAAACAGACACATTAAAGCTGTTTCAATAACGGGCAGTTCAGCCGCAGGCAAGGCTGTCGCCCAAAGCGCGGGATCCGTGCTGAAAAAAACCGTACTTGAACTGGGGGGCAGCGACCCTTACATTATTCTTAAAGATGCTGATTTAAATTCAGCCCTGAAGGCCTGTGTAACCGGAAGATTAATAAATTCGGGACAAAGCTGCATTTCGCCCAAAAGAATCATTATTGAAAAACCAATTTATGCAGAATTTGAAAGGCGGATATTAAAACTGTTGAAACTTAAAAAAGTAGGAGATCCATTTAAAAAAAATGTAGATGTGGGACCGCTGGTAAATATTAAAGCGAGAGCTGAACTGCAGGCACAGGTAGTGCAAAGTGTTAAAAAGGGCGCTATTTTAAAATTGGGGGGGCAAATACCTGACGGTAAGGGAGCATTTTACCCCATCACTCTGCTTTCCCGTGTAAAACCGGGCATGGCCGCTTTTGATGAAGAATTATTCGGACCAGTTATGGTCTTGATCGAAGCGGAAAACGAACAGAATGCGGTGAAACTTGCCAACCGCACCAGATTCGGCCTGGGGGCTGCCGTATTTACGGAAGATATTGAAAAAGGAAAACGAATCGCAGAGGAAGAATTGGAAGCAGGAGCTGCTTTTGTAAATGATTTTGTACGTTCTGACCCGAGACTGCCTTTCGGCGGCGTGAAAGAATCCGGTTATGGCAGAGAATTGTCAGATTTCGGAATTTTAGAATTTGTAAATTCAAAAACTGTTTATATTCAATGAAAACACTTTTATTCTTCATATTAATCAGCCTTATTTCAGGGCAGACTTTAGACCGGGAAAACCGATTATTCTGGGATGGAGGAAATTGGAAACGTATAAACAAATTAGCAGAAAATGAAGTACAGGCATATAGAATTAAAGCGGCCTATTTAAATGGTGTTTTAGATGGACGATTGTATTTTTATTTAAAATCCTGGACTCAGCAGCAGTCTTTTTCGGATAGCCTTTATGGGGAACGGATCGATTATTTGACCCCGCGCGAAATGATTCCTAATATAGACAAGTTTTATACCGACCCTACCAATACTTATGTTCCGGTAATTTCTGCAGTATTTATTGCAAACATGTTTGGTGAACAAGTATCGCAGGTTATAATTGATAATTTTATCGTTGAGACAAAATTCTGGATTAATCGTCTGATTCTGGACATGGAAGAAGAGGGCATGTCCAATTTATTAAAAGACAAACAGGAAAAACATTCATTCAGAAATAAATAATCAATTATTTCGTGACGAAATAATTAATTTATTTTGTTAGCTCTGCATTATTATAATTCGTTTTTTATGAATACATTATAATTTATTGATATAATCCGTACACTTTTACAGGAAAATGATAGAAAAGTGACTGAAACAGATATTAAGAAAATATTAAAAAAACTCCAGAGCATTTTTATCACTAGAAAAATTGGTAATAATGGTGAAAAATGGCTAATAGCCGGGGAATTGAAAAAAGGTTCAATATCCAGCTTAACTGAAATCCTTGAGGAAGAACCCATAATATTTAATATTAAAAATGAAAATGAAAAAGTTTACATAAGTCTTGAAGCCGAAGAAAAAAAAGTTATTCTGAAAATACCGAAAATATCTCGATTGCACCTGAGTCTGTTTCTGGCAACAATATTTACTACACTTTTTGCCGGTACTATTATGGCAGGCGGACAACCCCTGGTAAATCCTGCGGATATTATAATGGGCATACCATTCTCACTTACCCTGATGCTTATTTTAGGCACCCATGAATTTGGTCATTACTATTATGCCCAAAAACATAATGTTGAAGCAACTCTGCCTTATTTTATACCCGCCCCTCCTTTCATTTTCTTAATCGGAACTTTCGGAGCCTTTATTAAGATAAAATCTCCCATTTATCGCAAAGATGCCTTACTTCAAATTGGAGCAGCGGGACCTATAGCCGGGTTTTTAGTTGCAATACCGGCGCTTTTCTTAGGACTTTCCTTATCAACAGTTGTGGAACAGTCAAATACGGTGGACGCCATGCTGCTAGGTGACTCCCTGATTATGAAAACAATGACCATGCTCCTATTCCCCCATCTAGGGGCTTCTCAGGATATTATGCTTCATCCAATCGCTTTTGCAGGCTGGATTGGTCTGCTGGTTACAATGCTTAATCTTCTGCCCATCGGGCAGCTGGACGGAGGGCATATAGCTTTTGCAATGTTGGGTAATAAACAACATTATCTGGGAAGAATTACCTTATTTGCTTTAATCCCGCTCTCATATTTTTCTTTGAACTGGCTGGTCTGGGGAATTTTAATTCTGGTCCTCATGCGCACCGCCAAACACCCGCCTATCCAGGATATACAAGCGCCTTTATCAAAAAAAAATAAATTTGTAGGTTTTGCCTGCCTGATAATATTTATCCTTAGTTTTATTCCTGCTCCATTTAGATTTTAAAATGAAAACTTATCTTAAGTTTATTATGTTTTGTTCTTTTTTGACCGGACAAGTCCGAATAGGAGATTGGGAAAGCATTACTGCCTCGCATACGGTTAACGATATATTGGTTTATGGCGACACTATTATTTCCGCAACTAACGGCGGACTGCTGTTATTAAATGAAAATAATTCCTTTGAACTATTAACCTTGGTGGACGGACTGGCTTTTACCGCCATTGAATTATTATTTAAAGGTCCTCAGGGATTTATCTGGTTAGCCGGTGCTGGAGTAATCCAGGTTTACGATCTTGCAAAACATGAATCGAAGGGGATTATAAATTTTAATCTGGATGAAGTAATTGATTTTGGGAATTTAAATGGTGTGGTGTATGCAGCCACCCGATTGGGTAGCCGCTGGGGCATTATGGAATTCAAATATATACATGATCAATATATTTATGGTGATCAGAACGAACATCCAACCCTGGAAAATATCAGCGCTATGGAAGTTATCGGGGATACAATCTATTTGGGCACAAATCTGGGTCTATTGGCCGGAAATCCCCATCAGACTCATATTTCAATGTGGGATTTAGTATTTAAAGATGTTTCCGGACCAATCAGAGTTATGGCAGAAAAAAACGGAGAACTTATTGCCATTATGGAGAAGGCGGCCTTTTCTTATATTTTCGGTGAGCCTGAAGTACGGCATTTTACAGATTCGAGGTTTGCAGGAATTACAGGCGTCGTTATCACAGGTACAGGGAATTATATTGCACTCAGCGACAGTAATATTTATCAGATAGGAGATGACTCTTTATCGATCATGTTTCCTAATCCCGGTTTTATTTTTAAATGTCTTGAATTAGAAGCTGAAGATCATATTATCGTTGGATCAGACATGGGATTAATCATAGACGGGAACATTTTCAACCCTAGAATTAATCCAGGCCCTTTAGTAGAATCCCCAACAGCCTTGGCTCTTTTCCCAAATGGATCTTTAATTATGGCTTCCAAAGCAGGGATTTCTTTTAAAAATGGAGAGAAGTGGCAAAACTGGAGTCCTTCAATTAATCTTGATTTGGAAGCAAATACCTTCAATTTAAGAAAATTACCTTTCAATTTGGGTACCAGGGTCAATGTTATTGAAATTCTGGCTGACGGCAGTGTTTTCTTAGCACTGCAGGGCAGCGGGGCTGGAGAAGGAGGGGTGCTGATAATAAACAATATAATTACTGACTTCGTTAATATGTCTGTAGCAGACTCTTTAAATCTGCCATATTTAATAGAAAAGAACGGAGAAAGTTCATTTCAGATATTGGATTTTGCCCTGGATTTGAATTCCAGCCTGTGGATTATTTCTCTTAACAGTCAGGATAAACCCTTAAGTGTATTTACAGGCAGTGCCTGGAAATCGTATTCTATCTCAGAATCCCAGGCCGGACTTTCCCGCTCTGTCACTGCTGTTGCTGTTGATAATTTTAATCGAGTTTGGATCGGGGCCGAAGAAAATGGATTGCTTAATGCGGGTCTTCCCAGGAACGGCGGATTAAGCATGTTAACAATTTCCGGTGATCCCGCTGCTCCGGACGAACAAAATTGGATAAGTATTGATCTTAATCCTGGTTTTCAAAATAATACTGTACTGGATATTGCAGTTTCTCCTCAAAACCGAATCTATATATTGACTCCAATTGGATTATTTTATAAAGATCTCCAGATATCTAAAACTGATCCTGTATTAAAAAATGGACCCCTTAACTCAAACGGTTCTCTGTATCCGTATTTTCCGAATGTGCCTTTTCCGCCCGGGTCTAAAGTTCAAATCGATCCACGCGGCAATGTTTGGATTTCTTCACCAGCTGCCGGCGTAAGAGTACTCCTTGAAAATGGTGAATACTGGCCGGATGTTTTCGGCTTTACACAGGAAAACAGTGTTTTACTTTCCAACGAAGTTTCCCGGGTATCTTTTGACGAAAAAAAGGGGCTGGCTTATCTGGCCACAGACAAGGGGATTAATATTATAAGAATTCCCTTTGCACTCAAAAATAAAAGTTATAACCGGGTTCATATTTTTCCGAGTCCATTTCGTATACCAAGCAGGGAAAGTTTAGTGATTGGAAATCTTAAGGATAAAACCAATGTAAAAATAATGACTCTTTCGGGCAGAGTAATCCGCTCCATCAAACATGATTCAAAAAATTACCAGGTTTTTTGGGATGGCCGGGATGATCAAGGACGCTGGGTTAGCAGCGGTGTTTACCTGATTGCTGTATATGATAAAGGGGGGGCTTCAAAAATCGAAAAAATAACGGTCATTAAATATTAGTGAAATTCGTTGATTACTAGGAGATATTTGGTGACGGGAAATTCTTATAAGAATTTCACCATGTCACTCATTTTTCATCTGATTTCTGACTTCTAAATGTATAATTAAGTTGATTCTATATATTGGGGATGGATTCCAAAATCCTCCTCTAATTCCCGGGTAATTGACTGGACCATAATTTTTCTCTCATTATAGGGCAGAAAAGCGCTCTTCATGGCTGTAATAATCACTTCCCTGAAGTCCAGCAATCCAAAACCAAATAAATCCCTGGCCAGCATGAATTCTTTGGTGAGAGTTGTATCGGACATTAATCTATTATCTGTATTAATGGTAATGCGGATACCTTGATCAAAATAATATTTCAAGGGATGTTGTTTTAAGGATCGCACAGTATATGTATGCCAATTTGATTTAAGACAAATTTCAAGCGGAATCCGGCGGTCATTAACATAATTCATTAAATCCTTATCTTCTTTTAATCTGGTACCATGACCGATTCTATGTGCTCCGCAATAATGAATTGCCTGGTGTATGGAAGCAGGACCGAAGGCTTCTCCGGCATGGATAGTAGTATTTATATTATTATTTAAGATGAGATAAAAAGCTTCGCGATGATCTTTGGCAGGAAAATTTTCTTCCGGACCGGCCAAATCAAATCCAACTATGCCCTTATTTTTGTAACGGCAGGTAAGGTCGGCCAGTTTTAACGATGATTTAGGCGAAATATTGCGTATTCCGCAAATTATAATACCGGATTTAACACCAAATTCCAGTCGTCCCTTTTTAAGACCTTTTTTTACGGCCAGGATAGAATCTTCCGCCGACATCCCTTTTTTAGTATGAAGGATGGGAGAGTACCGAATTTCAATATATCTGATATTTTCTGCAGCTGCATCAGCAATCAGCTCATAGGCTATTCGAGATAAACTCCGGGGTGTCTGCATGACGCTGAGAGTAATATCGAAACGGGCCAGGTATTGTTCTAAAGATCCTCGTTTATTACCAATAACCAGAATTTTTTTAAGTTTATCCGGATCAAAAGAAGGTAAACTTACATTCTGTTTCCGCCCTAATTCCAGAATGGTAGATAAACGTAAACTTCCGTCCAGATGGCAATGCAGTTCTACCTTTGGTAACTGATGCAGTACTCTATTCGTGATTTTCATATTATTTTTTACGGGCCGTATAGTATATCCAGTAAATCACCGCTAAGAAGAATAATGTACCCAGAGTTGAAAAACCGGTATACTGGGGCCACCAGTCTTTATTTCCGGATATAAATATGGGCAAAGCAACCAGGATGCCCATTAGGGCCTCTCCCGTAATCAGGCCCGATGCAAGCAGCAGTCCTTTTTTTGCTGAAGATTCTGATCCCCCTGCTTTTTTGCTTAAATGATTTATCATGCCGCCCAGAAAAATGGGTACCGTTAATTCAATCGGAAGATAAATACCCACGGCAACTGCCAGAACCGGTACCCGAAAATCAGCACCTACTTTCTCCTGTCTGAGATCTATCAGGATTAAAATAACGGCAATTAAAGCCCCAATGTAAACAAAAGCCCAAGGCAGGTTTCCATTAAAAACACCATCCGCTACAGACTTCATCAATGTTGCCTGAGGCGCGGAAAGGGTTGGTGAACCGATTGTATAGGCAGTATGCAGAATATCTAAAACAAGACCCAATACCATGGCGGCGCTTAAAGTTCCAATTAACTGCATAACCTGCTGTTTCCAGGGTGTCGCCCCCAGAATATGTCCGGTTTTCAAATCCTGCAGGTTGTCACCTCCGATTGCCGCGGCACAGCAGACCACGGCGCCAACCATTATTGCTCCCGCTGCACCCGCTCCGGAGCCGGTTCCTAAAATGGCCAGGAGCAGCATTGAGGTAAATAAAATAGTTGCAATCGTTACTCCGGAAATGGGATTATTAGAAGATCCCACAACTCCAGCCATATAAGCAGCTACAGCAGAGAAAAGAAATCCAAAAATCATCATCAATACTGATAAAAAGGCAGCAACCGCCACTGATTCAATTATTCCCAGATAAAGAAAGAAAACAGGGATTAAAAGAACAGCCAGGGCTGTGCCGACATAGTTAATGGGAAAATCTTTTTCCTGCCGGGGAATATTATGGCCAACAGCAGCATGTTTTACTGAATCAAGGCTGGCTTTGATTCCGGCTACAAGCGGTTTAAATAGTTTTATGAGAGACCAGACACCTCCAATTACCATGGCGCCCACACCCATATAGCGTATTTTCGTGTTCCAGATATTCCAAGCGGCATCCAAAGGTTCCCCTTCGAATCCATAAATGGCCGAATAAACAGGGATTGCCAGAGCCCATGAAATAAGTCCGCCTCCCACAACCAGAATTCCAATATTCCGCCCCACAATATAACCGACAGATATTAAGGCCGGTGATAAATCGCTGCCAATTCCAAAGATGGAACCTCTGATTGTTACTGCTTTTTCAATGGCTGAAGGCCATAGGTTGAAGCCTTGGTGCGCCAGTTTCATGAGACCTCCGACTAATCCGGCCAAACCAATAATTTTTAAGCCGCTGGCGGCTTTATCACCCTGACGGGCATCTTCTCCTGCTCTTAATACGGCAGCGGTAGCAATACCTTCCGGGTATTTTAATTTTGCTTCTATTATCAGGGCTCTTCTTAAGGGGATTGTAAATAGAACGCCAATGGTTCCGCCGATAGCAGCAATCTTGGCAACTTCCCAGTAATTAAAGGTATCCCAGTATCCGAGTAATACCAAAGCGGGGATAGTAAAAATAACACCCGCTGCCAGGGATTCCCCGGCCGAGGCTGCGGTCTGCACGATATTATTTTCTAAAATATTTGATTTTTTAAAAAATGAGAGGACTCCCATTGAAATAACAGCAGCTGGTATAGATGCGGAAACTGTCATTCCTGCAAAAAGGCCTAGATATGCATTCGCTCCAGCTAAAATAACGGACAGGAGAATGCCCAGTAATACAGCTTTAACTGTAATTTCCGGTAAATTATTATTGTTGGTCATTGGGATTCCTTACATAATTAAGCTCTAAAGTAAAAAAGAAAAGTGGAATCCCACAAGTAGAAGTCAGTTGACAGAGGGGGAAAATGTAAATCGTTAGTGGTTGGTAGTTTTTAGAACTATTTAACCTCAATAACTTGTATTACTTTCTTTTTTTAACCTTCCGAAGGTTTCAAACCTTCGGAAGGTTTTTATCGACTGCTCCTCTGACATCTTATCTCTTGCTTTTGACTCATCTTCACCCGTCACTAATCGTAAAAAAATTCCATAAAATTTTAAGTGACATGATTTTATTATCTAAAAAACTTGTAACTTATAACCTCAAAAGGGGTGTTGTTTCAATTTAGATGAAACGACTGAGATTACACCCAAGTACCTGATCTGGATAATGCCAGCGTAGGGAGTCTGATAATGCCAAAAAACTTATTTAAAATCTACTTTCTTCAATTATGTTTTTCGATTCTTGCCGCCCAGGAAATAAAAATAACCGGTTTAGTCTTGGATATAGATACAAACCAGCCCTTAACAGGAGTGAATATTGTTGGGCAGAATCTGGGAACCTCTACTGCTGCAGATGGACGTTTTGAAATTCTGGGAGACAGCTCAGAAATACTTGAATTCTCACATATAGGATACAAAACTGTGTCTTTGAATGCCGGGTCGGAATTACTGGTATTAATGGAGAGAACAGTATTAACAGGCGCCGCTGTTCTGGTTCAGGCTTCGCGGGCAGTTTCCGGTATAACACCGGTTTCCTTTTCCAACCTCACAGCCAAAGAAATTAAATCAAGATTCACGGTGGAGGATGTACCCATGATACTGGCTTCCGAGCCCGGGGTCTGGGCCTACAGCGAGAGCGGTAACGGTACAGGTTATTCCTACGTTTCTATCAGGGGTTTTGATCAGAGCAGAATCGGGGTTATGATTGATAATGTCCCTCTGAACGACAACGAAAGCCATCAGGTATACTGGGTTGATCATGGAGATATATTAAGTTCGGCCAAAGATGTGCAAATCCAGCGCGGTATCGGCAACAGTATGTATGGTTCTTCTGCATTCGGTGGTTCAATTAATATTAATACGGATCTGGCATCTGAAAAAAGAGAACTGGGATTCCTATATGGCAGGGGTGATTATAATACGGAGAAAATACAAGTAAATTTTAAATCCGGACCTGCATTTGGTCAAAAAATGAATTTTGTTTCACGCGTTTCGCAAATACGTTCAGACGGTTATCGTCAGGGGCATGG
>JAZFSI010000183.1:0-2834 GCA_036446075.1 Fidelibacterota bacterium | reverse complement strand
AAAGAGACGTATAGTCCTAGAATGATAACAATTTCAATAATCAGGTGACTCCTGATGAAAGTGCTGGCTGCGAGTAACGCTACGGTTGAACCCGGGAGTTCAGCACCGAAGCTTTCAAATATTTCTTTAAACTTTGGCAATAGACCAAAAATCACTCCAACTAGAACGAGGGTAAAGAAACCTAAAACGAATTTAGGATAGCTAGTGGCAGACTTTAATTTTTTACGAATATTTTCTTCCCGTTCCAGATAATTGGCAATTTGACTGAGGATTTTTGCCAACCCTCCGCCCAGTTCAGCTGCTTTGATCAGGGACACAACCAGCTGGGGGAAGATTTTCGGATGTTGTTTCAGTGCACTGGAAAACGGATGACCGTCTTTTACCATCCTGGTAATATTTTCAGTAGCCTTAATAAAATTTTTATCTTTAAACTGAAGTTTTAGAATAGTTAGACCGTCTACAAGCTGAATCCCTGCACCCATCAATGTGGCCAATTCCCTGAAAAACATTATTTTCAAAGTTGGGTTAATTTTTGGCGGGGTCAGATTGATCTCGCTGATTTTGAGTTTGTTACGTTTATTTTTTACTTTACTGATGTTGATTATTTTTAATCCCTTTTTACGAATTTCATGACCCGCTTCTTCAAGGGTCGGAGCTGAAACCGTATCTTCTTCCCGGTGACCATTTTTATCCATTGCTATATATTTAAAATTAACCATCAAGTAACCTGTAGAATTTCATCGGCCGTTGTTAATCCCTGGTCAGCTTTTTTCATTCCGTCTTGCAACAGGAAAGTCATTCCTCCAGCCTCAGCGTTCTTTTTAATTTCAATTTCCGATTTATCATTAATGATCAGTTCCTTAATTTCGCTATTCATAAACAGTATTTCGTGAATACCAATACGTCCCCAATACCCCGATCCGGAGCACTGTTTACACCCTTTCCCCTTATAAAAAGACAGCTTATCACAGTTGATACCTCTGTCTGTTAAACTTACTTTCATATCTCCCTGCAGTTTAACTGGCTCTTTACAGCCAAGGCAAATACGCCTTACAAGCCGCTGAGATATGATAACCTCAATTGATGAAACGATGAGGTACTTATCAATTCCCATATTTAAAAGTCTTATGATGGTGGCCACAGCATTATTGGTATGGAGAGTACTCAGGACAAGATGACCGGTTAAGGCAGCTTTTACGGCTATTTCAGCGGTTTCCAAATCGCGGATTTCACCCACCATTACCACATCAGGATCCTGACGGAGTATAGATCGGAGGGTTGAAGCGAATGTAAGACCCACATTAGGTCGTGCCTGGACTTGGTTAATTCCTTGCAGACGGTATTCCACAGGATCTTCAACGGTGATAATATTTAAAGCGGGTGAATTCATATAATTTAATACGGAATAGAGTGTGGTGGTTTTACCGCTTCCAGTGGGTCCTGTAACCAGGACCATTCCATGGGCTGACGTAGCGGCTTTCTTTAAGCGATTTAAAGAAGATGACCCCAGACCCAGATCGTTGATATTTAAGGATGTGCTGGCTTTATCCAGAATCCGCAGGACGATTTTTTCCCCGTAAATTCCTGGTAAGATTGAAACTCGTACATCAACACTGCGACCCATAATTCTAAATTTTATTCGGCCATCCTGCGGAATTCTGCGTTCGGCAATATCTAAATCTGCCAGGATTTTTATACGAGCGATTACTCCTTGTTTCAAGTGTTTACTTGCAGGTGGGAATTCACGTAACACCCCATCAATACGAAGCCTGATTCGTAGATCATATTCTTGGGGTTCGATATGAATATCGCTGGCGTGCTCTTGAATAGACTGGACTAGCAGGGAATTTACAAATACAACAGCTGGAGCGTCAGAAGCCTGAGAACGCAATAAATCAATGCTCTCTTCATCCGCTTCATCCTCCTCATCTTCAACCTCTACCAATTCTTGCAACGTTTCCTCAAAACGGGCCTTTTCAGAAAAGATCTGCCCAATGGCAAAATCAATATCTTCGTTTGAACACCAGACTGGATCCAAAACAAGTTCAGTTTTATCTCTTATAATTTCCAGGGCCAGCATATCGAAAGGATTTGTCATGGCTATGCGAAGAACCCCATTTTTATTGATATTAATCGGAACTAAATTGTGATATTGACACGTCTCCTCCGAAATTTTCGAGGCGATCGTTTTATCAAATGATTGGATCGATTTAAGATCGATTTTTTCAATTCCAAATTGATCGTAAATATTTTTTAGGTCGTCGTGTTTTATTTCGGTCGGCATTTCACTCACGTGAACTTCCCCCTAGACCCAGATATAGATCGATATTAGAAATGATTTCAAATACGCTTAACATAATTATAATGCTTATATCAATTAGTGTGCCAAAAAAATAGAAAATAGCATATATCTTATTATTATTGAAGATATGGCTGAAGGTTAAACACAGTAAAAACAGAACGGGAACGATCTGTGTCATATAAATATGACATATATATCACATAATGAATAAAAATATTACACTAATGGAGGTTTTTTAATAATTGTCCTTTTATAAAGAGGGGGTGATAATAGAATTGAAAAAATTAATAAAAGTTAAATAATTACTGGTTAATCCTGTTGTTTGATTCCTAATTTTTTTATCTTTAAGTGGAAATGCTGGCGGCTTAAACCTGCTGTCTTGGCTGCTTTACTGATATTTCCATCCAAATTTTGCAGCAGGTTTGAGAAATACTGACGTTCAAAATTCTCTTTTGTAAGCGTATAGTTTTCATCCAGTGCTAAAAACGAACTTTCGAGGGTCTCCTTTTGTAGATAGTCGGGTAAATCTTTT
>JAZFSI010000182.1:0-3555 GCA_036446075.1 Fidelibacterota bacterium | reverse complement strand
ATGTACCATAAGTCCATCCTTCCTTCCGGACACCCTAAAACGATTTGTATAAAAAATGGAGATATTCTGAAGGTCGGTAATTTAATTATCAAATCTATCCATACTCCCGGTCATTACCCTGACAGTCTGTGTTTTCTGATGGCAGATATTATTTTTACCGGAGATACCTTATTTGTGGGACGCACTGGCCGCACTATAAATAGGGGCAGCGATACGAGATTGTTATATAAATCTATAAAAAAAATATTATCTATTCCCGGGCCTACAATTATCTATCCCGGGCACGATTATGGAGAAAAACCATATATTACTTTAGAAGAAAATATTCAGATCAGCCCACTTTTAAGAGCCAGAAGTGAAAACGATTTTCTTAAAAGAATGGCTGAATATGAATCAGTGCGTTAATAACCCATAACAACGGGAGGAAATATGCGGCAATATCTGGCAGGATTAATAACAGGGACTATTTTGATTTTTACTGCATTCTTTTTTATAGGTGCAGCACAAATTGAGGATGATTCTTTGCGGGTTATTTTGAGTCAATTGGAAACCTATTTAAAAAATGAAATGGAAAAAGAGCATAATGCGGGGCGATTTCAACTCCAGTCATTTCAAATAGAAAGGACCCATTGGCATTATATGCTGGATACGGCTACGGGTAAATTGTACAGACTGGATCCAAGCCGTACGGCAGGGAATGCGACCTGGGTATTAACGGCAGAAGCAAATTTTAAACTGTAAAAAGAGGAGTGTAAAATGAGTGCAAAGATAAAACTTATTCTGATAGCTGTTTTTTTAATGGCAGGCTGCAGCAATGATAAAGATTGTCCGGATTGCGGATCAATCCTGGAAGGCTATTTTTTTAAATCCATTACTACGGAAGATCTGGCTCAGAACGAAGGACTGGCTCTTTTGGAGGGTGTGAACGCGGGAGTTTGCGTAAGAGCAAAATTAACCGGAGCGGAACTCGACTTGGAATCGATCGAAGTTGTTGATGACTGCTGCTGTGCCGACTAAATTAATTTTCACTACTTTTAAGACATCCGGGAATTCAAATAAAGCTGTTATCGGACTGCATGGCTGGTCCGGTGATGAACAAAGTTTCCTTGCTGTTGCTAAAGCAGTAAATTTAAAAACTTCGAAATGGTTTATTCCCAGAGCGCCTTATGACGCAGATGCAAAGTCCGGCGGCACCTGGTTTAGCGGAACGGAAAAAAGCGGCTGGAAGTATAAAAAATCCTGGAACGGCCTGGATAACCTGCTTATGGAAATAAATTCTCAGGGATTTTTATCAAAAAATATATATCTGGTAGGCTTTTCCCAGGGTGCAGCTTTTGCCCTTGAATACGGACTGCGTCTGCCGTTTAATTTGGGAGGCATCATCGCCATTGCAGGATTTATTAAAAATATTGATAAATTAGCACGAGAATCTTCCCCAGCCAGTTTAAATAATTCCGTATTGATAATGCATGGAGATCAGGATGATATTATAGCCCCCTTTCATAGTAATAAAATCTTTGATTTTTTAGACCGGCGGGGAAATTCTGTCAGGTTAGAAACCTACCCTGCCCGGCATAACATTCCGGTTGAGGCAAATTCTTTAATTAAAAATTTTATAGAAAATAATAAATGAATAACCAATCATTCCACCCTTTGCTGGATTCGAAAAAACAATTTAAAGCCCGCGCTTACGAAAAGGAGAAAAGAGAAATTAATCTAATATTTAAAATATTTTCCATTTTAACTCTGTTTCTGTTTTATTACAGCGGCTGGAGCTCCGAGCTGGCCGGAATGTTTAACAACCGCCGGGCAGCTTTCCTGATTTATATGTTTACTTTTATTTCTATTTATTCAATATTAGCCCTGCCCCTGAAATTTTACAGTGAATATAAAATCGAGCATAAGTGGGGATTTTCAAATTATTCTATCAAATCCTGGCTTAAAGATGAATTAAAAGGATATTTTGTGAGCCTGGCCCTAATTTTAATTATAACCGGCTTTCTGTTCTGGATATGGCAGATAGATGCTGATAATTGGTGGATCTGGGCTGGTCTGGCCATGGCTGTCTTTTCAATTATTTTAACTGCCCTTTTTCCTGTTTTGATTCTACCGATATTTAATAAATATACACCTATTGAAAATCCGGACCTTGTCCGCCGATTGGGTAATATTCTTTCTAAATATGGACTTAATGCCAGTGGGTTTTTCAAACAGGACCTTAGTTTGCAGACAAAAAAAGAAAATGCTTTTTTAGCCGGATTAGGGAAAACCAGAAGGGTTGTTCTGGCCGATAATTTATTGGAGAATATGACCCTGGATGAGATAGAATCGGTTATTGCCCATGAAGTTGGCCATTATTTTCACAATCATCTGTGGAAACAGGTTTTTCTAGGAACTATTCAGCAGTTTTTATTATTCTATCTATTAAATATTATTGTATTGAAACTACTGCCTAATTTCCTGGAATCCATGACCTGGAATTTAACCATTTTCCCGCTCTTTATACTAATCCTAGCATTCGTATCAACTGTATTATTTACAATTCCGAGCATGGCTCTTTCTCGTTATTTCGAAAAACAGGCCGATATTATTTCTCTGGAAACTACCGGTAAAATTCCATTTCAAAAATCTCTGGCAGGGCTTGCCAATCGTAATTTGTCCAATGCATATCCTGATGATTGGGTTAAACTTTTGTATTATTCGCATCCGCCAATTGGAGAAAGATTGGCCCTGGCAGAAAAATATCAGCAGAGTAAAATTTAAATTCTCAGATTAAATTTTCCTTGTGACTTTAATCACTTTCTGATATTATGAAATTAGGTATATTTGATTAATTAAGAGCAAGGAAAGCTTATCATGAAACACATAAATTTATTTAACCTAGTAATAGCGTCCATAGTATTTTTTGCAGCCTGTGAAACAACTGAAGATGAACCGGGAGTTAATAACCCCGAAGAATTAGTGGGGAATTGGCAGCAGTCTGATATTGAGGCCGGATTAGAAATTACGGTAAGTTCCAGCCAGACTGTTTTAGATCCTGTTTCACCCGGCAGCGGCAGCGGGATTTCCATCACAGGCAGCGGTATTAATGAAACATTAGAATACTTATCACCAATGTTTATGTTCGGAGATGATGATTGCGGAGAGTCGGATTGCGGGGAAGATGAACCAAAATTTCTTTTCGCTGCCCAAAACCTGGGTTGGGACGTAATGTTTGATCCTATTGCCGTCATTGGGCAAACCCTTAAAATATTTTTAATCATGGACGACCATGAGCATGATTATTACCATGACGGCACAATGATCGATTCCATCATTACCAGAGCTGTTTATTTTGAATGGGTAATTCAGGATACAAATGATTTCTTTTTATTTGATAAACCCCCGGATAAATTTTACATGGCCGAGGAGGATCTGGTATATTCATTTGATACAACCAATCTCAAACTCATTGTAGACAGTCAAGAACTTTTTTCTGTCGTGTTTGATTCTATCTCCATCGATGAAGATACTCTGATATGGGATTCAACCAGCTCAGTTATAGTCAATGGTGAT
>JAZFSI010000181.1:0-3849 GCA_036446075.1 Fidelibacterota bacterium | reverse complement strand
CTCTGTGATCAAAATGGTGAACAATATTCCCATTTATATTAAAGATGTGGCCCATGTTTCATTTGGACCGGCCTTAAGACGCGGAGCACTGGACAAAGAAGGCGCAGAAGTAGTGGGCGGCGTAGTGGTTGTCCGATATGGTGAAAATCCCCTGGCCACCATTAAAAATATCAAGGGTAAAATTATAGAAATCAGCCCCGGTCTGCCTAAAAAAACACTGGCGGACGGGACTGAATCGCAGCTTACAATAGTACCTTTTTATGACCGGACCGGGCTGATCTATGAGACCCTAGGCACCTTAAACCATGCCCTGAGGGATGAAATTTTAATTACCATCATCGTAATTATTGTCATGCTCATGCACCTTAAATCATCCTTTCTGATCACCAGTTTATTACCCTTGACAGTACTCATGGTTTTCGTGGGCATGAAACTGTTCGGGGTTGATGCCAATATAGTAGCTTTATCCGGAATCGCCATTGCCATCGGTACGATTGTAGATATGGGCATTGTCGTTTCGGAGAACATGCTGAAACATTTGGATGAGCAGAAGGAAAACCTCCGCAAAGGCCTTAAGGATACGCTCAGTGTATTGTACCAGGCCACATCCGAGGTAGGCGGCGCCGTACTCACTGCCGTGGCCACTACTGTAGTCAGTTTTCTGCCGGTTTTTACAATGGAAGCGGCGGAAGGAAAATTATTCAAGCCCTTAGCTTACACAAAAACTTTTGCTTTAATCTCCTCTGTTATTCTGGCTTTAACCGTTTTACCGGCCATTGCCCATATCCTTTATTCCAATAAACTGAAAAGAAAATCACTCAAACAAATCACTAACGGCGGTTTAATAATCGTGGGGCTGCTGACCCTCATTTTTGTGAAATGGTGGATTGGTCTCATAATTCTGTTCATGGGTGTTTACCCGTTCATAAAATCACGCTTAGGGTCAGTCGTAACTAACCGTATTCCCAAGATATTAAACTGGTCGATCGTTGTGCTGGTCGTATATTTATTAGCCAATACCTGGGCGCCGTTAGGCTACAGCAAGGGTGTTTTCCTTAACTCAATTTTTGTGGGCCTGGTAATGTCTGTGGTGTTGGGGTTCATATCAGTATTTACCAGGTATTATCCTGGAATGCTGCGCTGGAGCCTGGACCATAAGGGTGTCGCCATGATAATTCCATCAACGCTGTTAGTGCTTGGATTTACAGCCTGGATCGGGTTCGGGAATATGTTTGCCTTTCTCCCGGATTTCTTGAAAAAAACACAGGTGTATAACGGGATACAGCATACATTTCCGGGATTTGGGAAAGAATTTATGCCGCCCCTGGACGAGGGTTCTTATTTATATATGCCCACGACCATGCCCCATGCGGGAATTGAAGAGGCTCTCGATGTATTGGCCAGATTGGACAAAGCCTTATATTCGGTGCCCGAAGTAGAAATGGTAGTGGGAAAACTGGGCCGGGCCGAAACACCCCTGGACCCTGCACCGATTTCCATGATTGAAACGGTCGTTAATTATAAATCGGAATTCATTATTGACAAGAACGGGAAAAGGATAAAGTACAAAATGGATTCCGGGGGGAATTACCAACGCGACAATAATGGTGACTTGATCCCTGATAATAAGGGAAAACCATTCCGTCAGTGGCGTGATCATATCCGTACGGCTCGTGATATCTGGGATGAACTGGTTAAGGTGGCCCAGATTCCGGGCACAACCTCTGCCCCGCGCCTGCAGCCCATTGCAGCCCGGATCGTAATGCTGCAGAGCGGCATGCGGGCCCCCATGGGCATTAAAGTTAAAGGACCTGACTTAGAAACAATCGAGGCGGTGGGATTAAAACTGGAAAAATTCCTTAAAGAAGTACCGTCTGTGGAAGCATCCGCTGTGTTTGCCGATAGAATTGTAGGTAAACCCTACTTGGAAATAAATATCGACCGCAGGGCGATTGCCCGTTACGGGCTGCACCTGCAGCAAGTCCAGGATGTAATTGAGGTTGCCATCGGCGGAAAACGAATAACAACCACGGTGGAAGGCCGCGAACGCTATCCGGTAAGAGTGCGCTATAAACGTGAATTAAGAGATAATATAGAATCCCTGGAAACAATTCTGGTCCCGGCTCCGGACGGAACTCAAATACCCCTGATTCAATTAGCCGAAATTAAATACATGCGCGGACCAATGGTAATTAAGAGCGAAGATACGTTTTTGACCGGTTATGTTCTGTTTGATAAAAAAGGCGACTGGGCCGAAGTGGATGTTGTGGAGCAGGCTCAGCGTTTCCTGCAGAGTAAAATTGATGCGGGAGAACTTGTAATTCCAAGCGGAGTCAGTTATGCCTTTGCAGGAAATTATGAGAACCAGCTCCGGGCTACCAAAAGACTGCGTATCATTCTTCCTCTGGCTTTATTCGCTATTTTCATGATCCTGTATTTCCAGTTCAAACGAGTTTCCACATCATTGATTGTTTTTTCCGGAATTTTCGTAGCCTGGGCCGGCGGTTTTCTAATGATCTGGGCCTACGGTCAAGACTGGTTCATGAATTTTAACTTTGCCGGAATGAATATGCGTGACCTGTTCCAGATGCATACCATAAACATCAGTGTGGCCGTATGGGTGGGATTTTTGGCTCTCTTCGGTATTGCCAGCGACAACGGTGTTATCATCAGTACTTATCTTGATCAAAGTTTTGCCAGTCGAAAACCAACCACCATTAAGGGAGTCCGGGAAGCCACCGTATTTGCCGGCGCCCGCAGAATAAGACCGGCCATGATGACCGCCGGTACAACCATCCTGGCGCTGATTCCGATACTCACCTCCACCGGCCGGGGATCAGACGTGATGGTGCCCATGGCAATTCCTTCATTCGGGGGTATGGTTCTGGCTATAATTACAACTTTTGTAGTGCCGATTCTTTATGCGATTTTAGCTGAAAGGAGAATTAGGAATAATTCTATTTAGAATTATTCCGTGACAAGAAAAAATCTGTGATTTTTTCAGTGACGAGTGACGAGTAACGGGTGGAAAAAATTCTATGAATTTTTTCGGTGAGTAGTGAAAAGTGAGTAGTGAATAGTTAAAAATATTTGAGGAATATTTTCGTAATGTGAAAAATCAGAGATGTTTCTGAATAACATGGTGAAATTTTTACAAGAATTTCCCTTTCAAAGGTAATGGGTAAATGAAATTTACAATCCGTAAAAGACTAAAAAATCTGCTCTGGCTGTTATTTATATTTTTAACTGCCGGCGGAGAATATGAATTCAAATCACCTCAAACTTTGGATGGCAGCCGGTATCCTAATTTAACATCCACTATTGAGGGCGGTCTGCTAATGAGCTGGTTTGAGCCCCTTGATTCAGTGACCATGTCCATTAAGTTTTCGGAATTTACCGGTACATCCTGGACAAAACCTCAAACAGCAATCAAATCTAAAACTTTCTTTGTAAACTGGGCTGATTTCCCTTCCATTTTCCAGCACGGAGGCGATACCATAGTTCTGTATTGGCCGGAAAAAAGTGCCCGGGGCACCTATGATTACGATGTAAAAACCGCTATTTCAACTGATCGCGGATCTACCTGGAAAAATCCGGTCATACCCCATAGAGACTATGGAAAGGGGGAACATGGTTTTTTGTCCTTTTTTAATGATCTCAATCATAAACTAAACCTGGTGTGGCTGGACGGCAGAAACATGGCCGGTCAAATTGAAGGCGAATATGGTGAAATGAATCTTTACCTCACCAGTTTCGACCGGAATCTTAACCTGGAACAGGAACTGCAAATGGATTCAAGAATCTGCGAATGCTGCCCGACATCTGCAGTTACTTCTGATAACGCCGTCC
>JAZFSI010000180.1:0-2251 GCA_036446075.1 Fidelibacterota bacterium | reverse complement strand
TAAGGGGAAAATCTGAGATTTTCCGTGATGAAGAAAAATTAATAGATTTTTTCTGTAATGTGAAAAATCATGGGTTTTAGCAACCGAATAATTCGCCCGGTGAAATAAATTGGAACTTTTTATGATAAAGTTGTAATATATATGCAATGAATAGTAAGAAAATCATATCATTGATCGTATTGCTGGTCTTTACTGCGACGTCTGCGGCGCCTCTATTGAGCGGGCCGGAAGGCTGTGCTACAAACACCTGCGCTATGCCGGAAACACCATCCTGCTGCGTACCGGAGTTGGATACAGACTGCAATATGTCTTCTGCTGTTTTATTCGTGCCCATTGTAACTGCACCGCTTAATAAAATAGAAAATGAACGAATTGCTGTTATTCAATCGTTAATGGCAGATCAAACTATTCTCGGCCCTCAATTCTGGGCTGCCCCCCAACTTACGGCCGACCCCGGCCACGCTCCCCCTTCCGCCTTTTCGGCTCCCCTGCGTTTATAGATTTCTCCTTATGAATTCTCATGGGTTATTGACCCATGAACCGGGTTCCTATGGCCTTTTTGCTATAGATTCCACCAGGTTTTACGCAATCATAAAGGAGAGTCATGTTACTTTCAAGAAAATCATTAAAAGAAACTTTATACAGTTTACTTAACAGTCTTAAGAAACCGGTACGAACGGCAGGTGCGTTTTACTTTACCCTCATTGTCGTTTTTGTAAATCATACTGCTGCCGGTCAATTACCGCCAGAACCCAAACTCCGGGATTATATTAATTACGCCCAGGAAAACAACCCGGGCATTCAGGCCGCTTTTTTTGACTGGAAGGCTGCGGTTGAAAAAATCGCCGTAGTTAAGGTACTGCCCAACCCCAATTTTAGTCTGGGCTTTTTCTTAGAAAATGTAGAAACAGCTGTTGGTCCCCAAGAGTACAAGCTGGGAATAACGCAGATGTTTCCCTGGTTTGGAAAACTTAGGTCCCAAGGCAAAGTGCAATCGGCTCAGGCGGAAATCATGTTCCATCGGCTGCAGCAGAAAAGATTGAAAATTCAGTCCCGGACAGAATTGGTTTATTATGATTATTATTTTCTTTTAAAGGCCATCGAAATCACCCGGCAAAATATTGATCTGGTCCGGAATTGGGAATGGGTAGTCCAGTCTAAATATAAAACGGCCCTGTCCAGCCACCTGGACGTTATAAAAACACAGATTGAATTAATTAACCTGGAAGACGATCTTAAATCCCTGCAGGCCAGAAAATACCCCCTGCTGCAGAGATTCCAGGAAATATTGAACGATACTACCCTGCAGACCGTGTTCATAGCCGATTCTCTGGAATTTTTAACTATCGACCTCAAAAAAACAGAATTGAATCATCTGGCCCTGGAAAATAATCATACGCTGCTGGCTGCCGGCAGCCAGGTTACGCGCCAGACCCAGGCTTTAAAAAGAGCCCGCCTGGAATATTATCCGGATTTCGGACTAGGTCTGGAATCAATTGGAACGGGAAATAAGGAAATGGCCGGTGTTCCCGTGCTTGACAGCGGCAAAGATCCTCTGGTGTTCAAGGTATCATTAAGCCTTCCGATCTGGTTTGGGAAAAATGCTAAAACTGTGCGTTCGGCAAAATACAAACAAAATGCCGCCCGGTTTTTTGAACAAAACGAAGAAAACAGGCTGCTGTCGGATATTGAAAACGTGTGGTATGACTTGACCGAGGCGGAACGCAAATTTCAGCTTTATAAACAGGTGCTGATCCCCAAAAGCCTGGAATCTTTAGGCGCTTCGGAAAAGGCCTACGTCAGCGATAAGGTGGATTTTTTAACACTTGTGGATTCACAGCGGCGCTATCTGCAGTTTTCCCTGAAATACGAAAAATCACTGGTAGACTATCTCAAGTCCCGTTCAAAATTAGAATTATTAATCGGAAAATCCTTAGGGAGCTAAATCATGAATAATATAATGGATAAATTAAAAACTTTTTTTCTTTCAATTCGAAAATCAGTCTGGGGTTTGATTGTTTTCGTTTTTTTCATGGGACTTTGGATTTCAGGACCGGATCAGGTTCAACCGAATGCAGGGATTCAGGAGCATGGAGACGAAACCAAGGTTGAATTCTGGACCTGTGCCATGCACCCCCAGATCAGGCTGAATGAGCCGGGACAATGCCCCATCTGTTTCATGGACCTGATTCCTGTTGAGAGCTCAGGCGGTGAGGAAAGTCCCAGGGAATTGAAGATGTCTGAAACAGCC
>JAZFSI010000179.1:0-7503 GCA_036446075.1 Fidelibacterota bacterium | reverse complement strand
GTAAGGGTAAAAAATTCAATGAATTTTTTACGTGAAGGGGAAAAATTAGAAAATTTTCCGTGAAGATTAAGAGAAAATATTCAGAGAATATTTTCAGGAAGAAGGGAAACCAATTCTCCTCTTATTTTATCTTTTATCTTCTTTCTCTCTCTGACTTCTGACTTCTGCCAACTGATTTCTTTTTTCTTGTTGCCCGTCACCCGTCACAGGAAAATTCTAATAAGAATTTTCCTTGTCACTTGTCACTGAAAATATTCGCAGAATTATTTCTCTCTTCTGGTTTTTGATTTACCTGTCACTCGTCACTGAAAATATTTGTAAAATATTTTCTCGTCACGCGTCACATTTTTCCCTCTGATTTCTGATATCTGAAAACTGACTTCTTCTTCAATATTCCCGGTGAACTTTACACAGCTGGGATGGTTCTGTTCCTTTGATAAATATTTCCGATTCCTTGGGGCAGAGAGCCGTTGGTTTATCTTTGGTAACACTGCATATTTCCCAGTCCAAGACATTTTTAGGTCGTTTAAAATCTGCATTTTTTAGATTTAGAGAATCATAAGCTGTTTTCATAAATCTGCCCCAGACCGGTAAAGCGGCAGTCGTTCCATCCTGTCCTTTTCCTAAACTTACTCTGGGATCATCAACTCCAATCCAGACACCGGCCGCCAATTGAGGGGTAAATCCCACAAACCAGGCATCGGTCCAATTCTGGGTAGTTCCGGTTTTTCCGGCCGCTGGTCGGTAAAAACCGTAACGCCAGCGAGCGCTGCCGCCTGTACCGCGGTCAATAACAGTCTGCATTAAATTCGTCATTATATAGGCTGTTTCTGCTCTTAAAACTTCTTTTTGCAGAGGGAAATACTCTTTAATTACATTACCGTAGCGATCTTCAATTTTAGTGATTCCGAAAGGTACATTATGCACACCCTGATTCGTGAATACAGAATAAGCCCCTACAATATCCAATAAATACACTTCCGAAGTACCTAAAGCAATGGCATCAACCGCACGTATATCAGTGGTTATTCCCATTCTTTCGGATGTAGCTTTTACCTCCGAGGCCGGGACCAATTCCTGCACAATCCTAATGGCTATCAAATTTACTGATTTTCGAATTCCCTCCCTTAAAGTGGTCAGTCCTCCTGTGCTTCCATCATAATTACCCGGTGTCCAGGTCTCCCATTCTCCCTTTGAATTTTGTACATTTAAAGCCATGGGCTGATTTAACAATTGGTCGACAACAGTATATCCATTATCAATGGCCGTCGTATATACAAAAGGTTTGAATACGGAGCCGGGCTGACGAGGCGCCTGAATAGCCCGGTTGTACTGATCAAAATAATCAGGTCTGCCGCCAACCAGAGCCAGAATTGCACCTGTGGCGGGATTTAGGACAACAAATGCTCCCTGCACAAGCAGCTTATTCCGTAAATCTGGAAATAAGGGCATTTCTCCTTCCATCATCCTGCGCACACTGTCTTCCGGATGAATACCAAAATAGGCTAATTTCGAAAATTCTTCCTCATTATTAAATAGGCGTTCATTTAATTTTTTCTGATTAGCCAGGATTGACTTCAGTAATGCCTCTTCCGCAATTTTCTGGAGCCTGGAGTCTAAAGTAGTATATATTTTAAGCCCGTCCCGATAAATGTTGATATTCAATTCATCATCAACTTTTTCTAATTTCCGTCTTATATATTCAGTAAAGTATGGTGCCGTCCCCTTAATTTGAAATTCCAGAACATTGTCAGTGCCCAATGCCCTGGCTTCGGTATATTCGGAGACGGATATATATTCCAGGTCAAGCATCACTCTTAGTACAACATTCCTTTTATGTTTAGCTCTTTCCGGGTGGCGTACAGGCGAATAATAGGCCGGAGCGGGAAGAATGCCAACCAGCAGGGCTGATTCAGCAAGGGTTAAATCCCTGGCATTTTTACCGTAATAACGCTTTGAAGCCGCTTGTACGCCAAAGGTACCGTGCCCGAAATGGACGCTGTTTAAATACATGCCCAGAATTTCATTTTTGGTATAGGTGCGCTCAATCTGAATAGCCGTAATCATTTCTTTAATTTTTCGAATCAAGGTTTTTTTAAACCCGATTGTATCATAAAGAGTCCGGGCCAGCTGCTGGGTCAAAGTGCTGAAACCCTGACGATAACTGAATGAAAGCATATTAATAATTACAGCCCTGGCAACGCTTCGTAAAGATATGCCCCAGTGATCTAAGAATCTTCGATCTTCCGATGCCATAACAGCATTGCGCATGTTAAGAGGTATTTCATCCAGTTCTACAAAAACCCGTTTTTCCAGGAATAATTCACTCAGCAGGACTCCGTCGGCAGAATAAATTCTGGTCACCAGGTCCGGATCAAAGTTTTCCAATTGATCCAATGAAGGCAGGTTCTGTGCCAGAATTAAGAGGTAAATCAATAACCCTGCCAAACCGGTAAGTAAAGCGAATGTCGCATACTTGAAATATTTAAGCCAGCTTTTAAAATCTGATTTCATAAAAGTATTTCCAGGCACTGCCCTAATCCAAAAAAGGCAGGCAAATTATAGGATAAACTTATGGGAGCCATACTGGTTCCCTCAATAATTTTATTTTTTCAATTTTTTAGGTGCGATCATCTTCTCCGGTTTAACCAGTTCATCAAATTCAGAACTGCTCATAAAACCCAGGTCCGAGATAGTTTCACGCAATGATTTTCCCGTCTCAAAAGCTTGTTTGGCCACTTGGGCGGCTTTATCATAACCAATGTGGGGATTTAAGGCGGTAACCAGCATTAAGGAATTGTATAAATTAGCGTGGATTCTTTCCTGGTTTGGTTCCAGGCCGCTTAAAGCGTGGACCAAAAAGGAATCACAAACATCGCCTAATAATTGTATGGACTGTAAAATATTATAAGCAATCACAGGACGGAAAACATTTAATTCAAAATTACCGCTTGCCCCCGAGATGGAAATTGTGAGATCATTGCCCATTACCTGAGCGCAGACCATGGTCATGGCTTCACATTGGGTGGGATTGACTTTCCCGGGCATAATCGAAGAACCCGGTTCATTAGCCGGTAAAATAAGCTCCCCGATTCCTGATCTTGGACCGCTGGCCAGCCAGCGTAAATCATTTGCAATTTTAAACAGTGATCCGGCCACAGTTTTTAAGGCTCCGGATAATTTTACGATACTATCCTGGGCTGCCAGCGCTTCAAATTTATTTGGAGCCGTTATAAAAGGTAAGTCTGTAAATCTCGATATTTCTTTAGCGACTTTATGGTCAAAACCTTCAAAAGAATTGATGCCCGTACCAACTGCAGTACCGCCCATGGCCAGCTCAAGGCAATGTTCCAATGTATTTTCCAAACCTTTGATTCCGTGCTCCAGCATGGAAGTATATCCGGAAAATTCCTGCCCCAGACTTAAAGGTGTTGCATCCTGAAGATGCGTGCGGCCCAGTTTTATGATATTTTGGAATTCTTCAGATTTCTTTAAGAATCCACTCTTAAGTTTCTCAAGATTTGGAATCAGCTTATGAGTAACTGTCTCAACAGCAGCGATATTGATGGCTGTGGGGAATGTGTCATTAGTAGACTGACCCATATTTACATGGTCATTGGGATGTACAGGATCCTGCAGTCCAAGTGTCCTTCCTAAAATTTCTGTGGCCCGATTGCAGATAACTTCATTAAAGTTCATATTTGTCTGTGTTCCGGATCCGGTCTGCCAGACAACAAGCGGGAAATGATCATCTAATTTACCCTCAATAACTTCATCACAGGCAGATTCAATAACCTGGGCTAATCCCGGGTCCAAAAGGCCCTCGGATAAATTAACAGAAGCGGCTGCTTTTTTCAATATCCCGTAAGCCCTTATAAATTCCCGGGGGAACCGCTCAGAACCTATTTTAAAATTATTTAGAGACCTTTGGGTCTGGGCGCCATAATAACGATCGCCAGGTACTTCAACAGATCCCATGCTGTCTTTTTCTAAACGCTTATTCATTTATATTCCCCTAAATTAGTATTTATTTTACAATCCAGCTATCACCCGAATTCAACAGTTCCTGAACAGTTACTTTACCTCTGATTTTTGAGGCATTTTTTAACTGCTCTGTAAATTGTTCATCATAGGTGGGAGCATTTACCTCATAAATAACGCCGATAGGATCCGGAAAATCGTCACGGTAAGTAAAATCTGCCAGTAATGAGGCAATCACAAAATCATTTTCATCATGTATCAGAATATCATCTACAGACCATTTATCCCCTATTTTTATTAAACGGGGCACATTACCATCCAGGTGTATTCCCAGATTATTCTTAACTCCAAAAAGCATGGGCTGATTATGTTCAAGCCATAAAACATTGTCAGCTTTAATATTTTTATCAGTGAACTGAGCAAAGGCGCCGTCGTTAAAAATATTACAATTCTGGTAAATCTCAAGGAAGGAAGTACCTTTATGTTTATAGGATCTCTCAATCATTTTGCGCATATGAGCGGTTTCTTTATCAATAGTTCGAGCCACAAAAGTTGCCTCGGCGCCAAGTGTAAGAGCAAGGGGATTAAAGGGCCGGTCAACACTCCCAAAAGGAGTCGATTTGGTGATTTTTCCCGCTTCGGATGTGGGCGAATATTGACCCTTAGTGAGACCATAAATGCGATTATTAAACAACATGACGTTTATGTCAAGATTTCGCCGCATCAAATGAATAGTATGGTTGCCTCCAATGGAAAGACTGTCGCCGTCACCGGTCACAACCCATACGGATAAATCCGGATTGGCAAGTTTTACTCCCGAGGCAATCGCGGGAGCCCGGCCATGGATTGTATGGAAACCGAAGGTATTCATATAATAGGGGAAACGGCTTGAGCAGCCGATTCCCGAGATAAATACAAAATCTTCCCGTTTTACACCCAGGATTGGGAAAACTTTTTGAGTCTGGGCTAAAATTGCATAATCACCGCAGCCCGGACACCAGCGTACAGGTTGATCGGATGAAAAATCCATCCGGGAATATTTAATTTGATTCGATGTTTCCGCCATAATTTTATCCTATTATTTCTAGAGCAGCATGAACAATTTCCCGGGCAGCAATGGGTTTGCCCCGCACTAAATTTAATCCTTTAGCATCCACGAGATATTCCGCACGCACAATTTTTATTAGCTGCCCTAAATTTATCTCAGGCATGAGAATATGTTTATATTTGATTAATATTTCTCCCAGATCGCCCGGTATTGGAGAAATCCACCTTAAGTGAACCTGCCCTACTTTTTTGCCCTGTTTCCGCAGGCGTTCCGTGGCGGCTTTACCTGCTCCTTTTGTTCCGCCCCACCCTAAGATCAGTAAATCACCGGTTTTATCTCCAAATACTTCCGTGGCCGGCAGCTCATCCGCGATGCGGTTTACCTTTTCTCTTCTGGCTAGGGTCATTTCATGATGATTCTGGTAATCATAACTTACGTTTCCAGCGGGCGCTTCCTTTTCCAGGCCGCCGATTCTATGTTCCAATCCTTTTGTTCCAGGTATACCCCAAGGTCGCGCCAAAGTCTTTTCATCCCTTAAATAGGGCAGAAATTCCGCATTTTCCGAATCTATTCCCGGGGCGAATTTTACTTCAATTGCAGGAAGTTTATGCATGTCCGGGATTTGCCATGGTTCTGAACCATTGGCTAAATAGCCGTCGGAAAGAACCAAAACGGGGGTCATATATTTTAAGGCCACGCGGCAGGCTTCGTAGGCCGTATAAAAGCAGTCGCCAGGATTATCAGCAGCAATCACCGGCAGGGGCGCCTCACCATTGCGGCCGTACAGGGCCTGCATCAAATCGGCCTGTTCTGTCTTTGTAGGCAGACCGGTACTGGGACCGCCTCTCTGTACATTAATAATTATCATTGGCAATTCAGTAATGACGGCCAGACCTATCGCTTCTCCCTTTAAGGCCAATCCCGGACCGGAAGTTGCAGTAACAGCCAGATTTCCTGCAAACGAAGCTCCAATAACTGAGGCCATTCCGGCAATTTCGTCTTCGGCCTGAAAAGTTTTTATACCCAGATGTTTCCAGGCCGCAAGGGTGTGCAGGATATCGCTGGCAGGAGTGATAGGATACCCGCCGAAGAAAAGTTTCAATCCTGATTTTTCCGCTGCCGCGGCCAGGCCTAAAGCCATGGCATAGTTTCCATTAATATTGCGATATGTACCGGGCGCTAAAGGGGCCTTGTCAACTTTGTACCTGGTAGTAAATATTTCAGCAGTTTCACCATAATTATAACCTGCATCCAGGGCACGGGAATTTGCCTCTACTAATTCAGGGCGTTTAGAAAACTTAATTTTCAGCCAATTTTTAGTAGATTCTAGAGGGCGGTCATAAATCCAGAAAAGCAGACCCAAAGCCAGAAAATTCTTGGTCCTGGCCACTGTTTTAGGAGGCAGGTTCAAACTTTCACAGGCTAAAGTTACAATTTTCCCCATTTCCACAGAATGTACTTTATAATTTTCAATCAGAGATGCTTCCTCCAGAGGATTCGAATCATAACCCGCCAGAGATAGATTTTTGCTTGAAAATGCATTAACGTTGGCAATTATTGTACCTCCGGGAACCAGATCAGCCAGGTGCATTTTTAAGGCGGCCGGGTTCATGGCCACTAAAACGTCCGGAGCATCTCCCGGTGTATGAATATCCCGGGAACTGAAATGGATTTGAAAGGCGCTTACTCCTGCCAGGGATCCTGCAGGGGCACGAATTTCTGCGGGGTAGTCTGGTAATGTACTTAAATCATTACCATATATAGCAGTAGACTCGGAAAAACGGCCGCCTGTTAATTGCATTCCATCCCCCGAATCACCAGCAAAGCGTATGGTAACATTTTCGACCTGCAGCATGGTCTTTTTCATTTTCGTTCCTTAGTAAAAGTTGATAATAGGCTTGATTTATAAGCTATTTTGAATGGCCGGGGGTGGAAATAAATATCTCATTTTTTTTTAAATAAATTGTCCCAGTTAACACAATCTGATGTTAATCCAGAGCGTAATTTACCCACTTCCGGTAACCTAAATCAATTAATTGTAGGAGAAAAAATCTATGAATTTTTTCTGTGAATAGTGAAATAAGAAATCAGAAATCAGAGGGCTGGACAGCCAAATTAAACCTTCCAAAGGTTTCAAACCTTTGGAAGGTTCTTCTTCTGTATTTGCGAAGGAGTTTACGACTGAAGCCCGTCTTTCGGGCCGGGCAGGCCTGTCAGGCGCCAGACTGGCAATCTCCTCACAGAAAAATCTAAAATTTTTCTCTTCACGGAAAATATTTTTTGAATATTTTCCCATCACCACTCACGGGAAAATTTTTAATTTTCCCTCCTCACGTAAAAAATTCATTGAATTTTTTACCGTCACCCGTCACTCTTTACTGAAAAAATCTCTGATTTTTTCTTGACTTGAATGTGGAAACACTGTAAAATACTTACGAGAAACTTACGAGTAATAGACATTTTTGGAGGTTTAA
>JAZFSI010000178.1:0-7578 GCA_036446075.1 Fidelibacterota bacterium | reverse complement strand
GGAATAAATCCATGATTTTTTCCTGTGACGGGTGACGGGGAAGAAGAAGTCAGAGGGGAAAAAGTGACGAGTTACGAGTGACGAGTGACGAGCAGGGAAAAAGAAGAAATCAAATATCCCCGCCAATGCCACTTCGCTCCAAGCGGGACAGGCAGAAGTCAGAGGAGAAGGGGAAGGGGACGGGAAATTAGAGATTTTCCGTAACGGGTGAGGTTTTTTTTACTTTTTAAAAACTGATAATATTTCCAGGTTTAGCTCAGCAATTTTTGGTTTTTGAATTTCTTTTACGGCGGCTAGCAATGCTTCAAAAGGGAACCAGTTCATTTCCCGGCATAAATATCCCGCCGAAAGTGCAGATAAATTTTTTCTAATAAATTTTTTGGCTGTTTCAGGGAAAACCAATGGTTTTTTTTCAGCTGCACAATTTACGTCTCCAAGTCCTTCGGCGAAAAAGATACGACCCCGCTTATCCATGTTATCTAAAATACGGCTTATTTTAGAACGTCCTTCGGGAGCCAGTAAAACAACAATGTCTGGTTTCTGGATTGATGAATCCAGAATTGGTTCAGGGCTGATGATTAATTCCGCCACGGAAAAACCAGTCTGGATGGTAATGGGGAAATCCGCTCTGCTCGAAGTATACAGGCCCGATAAAGCAGCTGCGGCTGAAAGCAGATTTCCGGCGGAAACAACTTTTTGACCCGCTGCCCCGGCTAAAACGATAGACACTGTATGATCGAGTGTGGTGGAAAACCTGGTTTTAAAAATTCTGGGACCCAGCCGTTTTTGTCTGCTGCTTTTGATCTGCAGTTTTTTATAACTGGTTTGAAAACCAGGCCGATCGGTTTTCTGGAGGATACCCGTGGAAAAACCTAATGTTTCCATGCTTTTAATCATTTCTTTACGGCCGAAATCATTTTTTACAACATAATAGGCGGTACATAATTCCCAGATATCCAGAATGGAAAAACCGTCGTGGTTCATGGCCCTGGTAATTAAATCCGGAAGATTCTTATCGTAGGCGGTGGCCCGGGCAGAAAATCCTGCTCCGTTGACCCGGGCGGTCCCGGCAATATCCATGGGTGCATCCATGCTGCCCAAAGCTGTAGTTGCTGTAATACTTCCTGGAGGCGTGGTGACGGAGTGCTGGCCTCCAGTCATTCCAAAATTAAAATTATTGAAAACAAGCACAGTAATATCGGTATTTATTCTGGCCGCATTCAGAAGGTGATGGCCGCCAATTCCGCATCCTCCGTCGCCAATCAAAACGACAACACTTAAGTCCGAGTTTTGCATTTTAATCCCGGAACCATAGGTTATGGAGCGGCCGTGAAGACCGTGAAAAGCATGGGTTTTAAAATATTTGTCTGATAGCCCCACACAGCCTATATCAGTTACTAAAACAACTTGCGAGGGGTCCAGGCCCTGCTGCTGCAGGCTTTTATCCAAAGCCTCTAAAACTTTGCCATGGCTGCATCCGGGGCAAAACTCATAAGGTAGAGTTTTCTTTAATATGAATGAATCGAGGGGTAAATCAGCCATAAAATACTTTCAAAATGTCTGCCGGCGGTATCAATAAACCATCCACCCTGTTTAAGCCCTTTATTTCAATACCCGGGGGTATAAATCTTTCTAATTCGCGACGGTACTGTCCTAAGTTCAGTTCCGGAATTATTATTCTTTTTATTCCTTTCATACTGGTGAGAATATCTTTTTCCGGAATCGGCCACAGAGAATAAATGGTTAGGATGGAGACTTTATCTCCCTTACTGCGAATTGTATTTTTGGCGGCTTCCATGGAGTTTGCGGAAATTCCATAACTTAATATCAGGGTTTCTGCATTTTGAAGATCTGCTTTTACCAGTGAAATATCCTTGCAGTCTTCAATTTTTGTACTAAGCCCTTCGTTCTGTTCGGCCAGAATGTAGGGATCCTTGGTGATAAATCCTGCCTTCGTATGACTGGATCCTGTAAAATGGATTCGATTACCGCCCTGTTTAAAGGGCCGGAGGGCCTCGCGTGCGGCAGTTTCGGGAATTTCAGGCCAGGCGGGACTTTTCTGCATATCTTCGGCAGTAACGGAGACTGTAGTTAATACTGTATCCTTATCAGTAGCCAGGAAAACCGGCGAACGATATCTCCGGGCCAGTTTAAAAGCTCTAATAGTTAGATGGTAAGATTCAGGAATATTTGAGGGCGCCAGGACGATTACAGGATACCCGCCGGAAGTACACCAGCGCATAAATTGTATGTCTCCCTGGGAAGTTGCTGTCGCCGCGCCGGTTGAGGGACCCAGTCTTTGAGCTATTACAATTACCAAAGGAAGTTCCATCATCAGGGCCAGGCCGATATTCTCGGAATAAAGAGAAAGGCCGGGACCGCTGGAAGCGGTTAATGCTGTTGCTCCGGCCGCGGCTGCCCCCAGGCAATGTCCGATGGAAGATATTTCATCTTCTCCCTGAATCCCCACACCTCCGACTTTGGGTAATTCTCTTAACATATGGGTGAGAATTCCGGAAGCAGGAGTGATAGGGTATCCTGCAAAAAAATCGCAGCCTGCATCCAGTGCTCCGCGGGCAATGGCTTCGGCTCCATTAATCATTTCGAAATTTCTTGGATACATAATTAAATACTTATTGAAGGCCGCAAAATTACATATTCGAAGGTAATCAAAGAACATAAATTGTTAAACCCTGTAATCATTGATGGTTAATTTAAAGTCGTGAAAAAAGATCAAATACAGCTGCTCGATACTACCTTGCGGGAAGGTGAACAAACGCCGGGAGTTTCTTTTTCGATCCCCCAGAAAGTAGAAATTGCCCAATTATTAGATGATTTTGGGATTGACTTTATTGAATTGGGACATCCGGCAGTTTCTCCGGATGTATTTGAAGCGGTAGAAGTTTTAAATAACCTGGATTTAAGAGCACAAAAGGTGGCTCACGGCCGAGTATTAAAATCCGATGTTGATGCGGCCGTGAAGATTGGAGTACCCTGGATAGGAATGTTTTTCGGTACCTCGGACATAAGTCTCAAATACAAGTTTAATAAAACCCGTCCCGAGGCCCTTAAGGCTATTGAAAAGATAATTACATATGCCAAAGAACGCGGTCTTAAGGTACGCTTTACAGCTGAGGATGCCAGCCGCACAAAACTGAACTTTTTAGTCCAGGTGGCTCAGCTGGCTCAAAAAGCAGGCGCCGATCGTTTCAGCATCGCCGATACTGTCGGGGTTTTTACACCGCACACTATAACAAATTTGATTCGGCGCCTGAAAACATACACTTCTGTTCCAATCCACGTCCATTGCCATAATGATTTCGGACTGGCAAATGCAAATGCTTTGTCTGCACTTAAGGCCGGAGCCCGATGTGCGGATGTAACTGTGAATGGATTGGGGGAACGATCCGGCCTGGTTTCTTTAGGGGAAGCAGTCCTGGCCCTGCTGGAATTATATGGTGTAAAGCGTGCCTGGAAGATTGCAAAATTACCGGAATTATCAAGGCTTGTGGTAAAAGCCAGTGGTATTGAACTTAGCAAAAATCACCCTCTGCTTGGGAAATATGCTTTTACACATAAGGCCGGACTGCATGTTAAGGCCATGCTAAAGAATAGCAGCTCCTATGAATCAATTGATCCTGAAAAAATTCAGCGCAATCGAGAAATGATTATAGATAAATATACGGGGAAAGCAGCCCTTAAGAATCGCTTGAGTAATTTAAATATAAAATTATCTTCCCATGACTTAAGGCTGACGTTGAAGAAAATAAAGGCAAATCCGCAAAAGGTGAACTGGTCGGACAGTGATTTGAAAAACCTGGTTAAAAAATTATAAAAAGCTTAACCTGATTAATTCAGGTTATTATAATAATTGGCTTAAGCGTAATTTACGGTCTTAAAAAATAAGGATATTCCAATGCAAGAATTTGGCCCGGATTTTTACAATATTACGGATCTACTTACAGAAGAAGAGCTGCTCATTCAAAAGACAGCCTTTGAATTTGTGAAATCTGAATTTTTACCGGTTATTAACAAGCATTACGAGCAGGCTACCTTTCCTCTGGAAATAATTCCCAGACTGGGAGAGTTAGGATTTTTAGGGTCCGCCCTGCCCGAAAATTCAGGAGGGGCAGGTGTAAGTAATGTTGCTTATGGTTTAATTCTGCATGAACTTGAAAGAGGTGATTCGGGATTAAGATCCTTTGCCAGCGTGCAGGGGGCTCTGGTCATGTATCCCATACATGCCTTCGGCTCCGACGAACAAAAAAAGAAATGGCTGCCGCTTCTGGGATCCGGCCGAAAAATAGGCTGTTTCGGCCTGACGGAATCAAATTTCGGATCAGATCCGGGATCCATGGCTACCAGGGTCAAAAAAGTTGGAAATGACTGGATTTTAAACGGCTCTAAAATGTGGATCACGAATGGTTCCATGGCGGACGTAGCAGTAGTCTGGGCCCGGGATGAGGAGGGCATAGTGCGCGGTTTTCTGGTGGAAAAGGGGACACAGGGATTCAGCTCCAGCGATATTCATGGAAAATTAAGCCTGAGAGCTTCCATAACATCGGAACTGTTATTTGATAATGTTCGCCTTCCGGATAGTGCCCGCCTGCCGGGTATAAAGGGGCTGAAGGGACCGCTGGCATGTTTGACCCAGGCCCGCTACGGTATTGCCTGGGGCATGGTTGGAGCCGCTGTGGACTGCTACAACAGCGCTTTGGATTACAGCAGACAGCGAAAACAATTTTCCAGGGCAATTGCGGGCTACCAGCTGACTCAGCTGAAGCTGGCAGATATGCTGACCGGAATCACGGAGGCTCAGCTGCTGGTCTACCGCCTGGGTAGATTGAAAGATGCAGGAAAAATGAATTTTTCACAGGTATCAATGGCCAAACGAAGCAACTGCTCCATGGCCAGGGACTGTGCCAGAACTGCCAGAGATATTCTGGGAGCAAATGGAATCACGGAGGATTTTTCTCCCATGCGCCATATGGCAAATATTGAATCAGTCTATACTTATGAGGGCACCCATGAAATGCATACGCTTATTTTAGGTGAAGTTATTACAGGCCTGCCGGCTTTTGATTAAGAGTGTATGAATTCAGATAGAAATTAGTGCAGTAATTATAAATGCATATATTTGAATCAATTACCGGGCGTTTTGTGCCTGAGACGAAAGCTGCTGCCGTACAATACCGCAGCCGGATTGGAAAATTTCAAGGCTGGATATCAATAACCGTCAATAGCCTTTTATTCGTAATAAAATTTATTATTGGAATTTTAGCCGGCTCTGTAAGCGTAATTGCCGATGCTGTCCATACTCTCTCCGACGTAGTTTCTTCCGGCATTGTAATCTGGGGCTTTAGCGAGGCGGAAAAGCCGGCGGACGTGGATCATCCCTATGGTCATGGCCGGGCTGAATATATTTCTACTCTTATTATTGCCATTCTGTTAGTGGTAGTAGGTATTGAATTTATTAAAGCAGCCTTCGATAGAATATTAAACCCGCAATTCGGTACAGCAGAAATTTGGATGATTATGGTAATAGCTCTGACCATAGTTGTCAAGGAAATCATTGCCCGTTATTCCGAATTTCTCTCGGCTAAAATCGCCTCAGGTACCATGCATGCTGATGCCTGGCATCACCGTTCTGACGCCATGTCAAGCGGATTAGTACTGGTTGCTCTGGTGGCAGGCCGGTTCGGATATTACTCTGTTGACGGCTGGGCCGGCCTGGGCGTAGCCTTATTTTTAATTTATACGGGTTGGAAAATAGCCAAAGTAGCTATCGATGATTTAATTGGTAAACCGCCCACAATTAATGAAGTGGAAGAAATAAGACGTCTGGCATTGTCTGTGGAAGGGGTTCTGGGAACCCACGATATTACAGTTCATAGTTATGGGCGGGATAAATTCATAAGCCTGCATGTGGAAATTGATGCTGCCCAATCACCCGATAAAGCCCACGATATATCCGAGGATGTGGAAACAAAATTAGAATCTGTTCTGCTGGTTGAGCCTACAGTACATGTGGATCCCATAAAACCAGATTCACCAATGATTAAGGAAGTACGGGATCGCCTTCAGAAAAATTGGGTTGAAAAAGGAAAAATTATTGATATGCACGATATTCGTATTGTGGAAACGGAAAAACATAATATTATTCTTTTCGGCATTAAGCTGAAACAGGAAATGATGCCCAGAGAAATAGTGCAGTGCCGCAATGAATTAAAAGTTGATATTCAGTCTTATTTCCCGGGTTTTGAGGTTAATGTAAAAGTTTCTCATTTATCTTAATTTTAATAATGAGTTTAAGAGCGGAGGGAAAATTCTGAGAATTTTCCCGGTGACGGGTAATGAGAAAAATCAGGGATTTTTCTGTGACGGGTAACGGGTGAAGATAAAAATTCATTGAATTTTTACGTGAGTGGTGATGGGAAAATATTCAAAAAATATTTTCCGTGAGGAGAAAAATCATAGATTTTTCTGTGAAAATTGAAAGGAAAATTTATGAAATATTCGTCGAATACAGGAATTTAGATAATTTCACCGCTGGGAAAATATAACTCCCTATCTCTGGTTTTTATTTTTGCTGCTCCCCCGGAACCCAGACCCATAAATTTGCCCTTGATAATATTATCCCCATAATGAAAACTTATTTCTTCTTTAAGGTGAAAGCAGTGTTTTTCCCAGGTTTTTAAAATAATTTCCTGACCGTTTTTATTAAATTCATGAAGATTTGATTCCAGACGATTAAGAATTTCTGCCAATACCTTTTCTCTATCAAAATATAATCCGGTTTCCATAAATAAGGAAGTAGCAGCGGCCTTGAGTCCCTGCTGGAATTCCGGTTCGTTTATATTTAAACCGATTCCAATGATTAATTGATTTAATTTTAAGCCCGCAAGTTTTGATTCACAGAGTATTCCCCCTAATTTTTTCCCGCCTAAAATAATATCGTTGGGCCATTTTAATTTTGCTATAACCTTAAAAACAGCCAGAGCCTCAATTAAAGCCAGACCGGTGAGAAGGGGATAAATGCCGGCAAGTTCTGCATTAATTCCCGGATATAATATGATTGTGAAAGTAAGCCCTTTACCCGGGCTGCTTTCCCAGAGCCTGCCGCCCCGGCCCCGGCCCTCGGTCTGATTGTCCGTAATCACTACTGTACCCGCCTGTGCCGCTGTGGTTATTAATTCCCAGGCTTTTTTATTAGTTGAGTTGAGTTCTGAATAATATTTTATCTTTTTTCCTATCCATTGACCGGTCAGTTTTTCTTGAATTTTTGTTATAGACAGCATGTTTGAATTTACCCAAAAAGAAGTCCCTGATACAGTCGCTTCGCTACTAACATCAGGAAGTTGGCAGAAGGCGGAATTCAGAAGTCAGAAAGGAAAGTTACGAGTTACGTGTGAGCAGTTACGAGTGGGGAAGGGTGAAATCAATACATAGGTCACATATTATTTAAAGAAAGGAAACCAATTTCCCCCTTTTTTTTCATTTCCCTCTGACCTCTGTCATCTGAAAACTGACTTCTTCTTTCCCGTCACGCGTTACAGGAAAAAAACATAGATTTTTTCC
>JAZFSI010000177.1:0-24740 GCA_036446075.1 Fidelibacterota bacterium | reverse complement strand
ACTTCGCCTCCCAGGCCCACTTCTCCGATTTGGACAGTATTTTTAGGTATTACTTTATCAAATACACTGGAAGCAATGGCTGATATAACTGCCAGATCCGCAGCCGGGTCATCCACTTTTAAACCGCCAACAAAATTTACAAATACGTCTTTCATTCCCATTAAAATGTTTTCCCTTTTTTCAAGTACCGCCAAAAGCATGGATAACCGTCGTAAATCAAATCCGGTTACATTTCGCTGTGGAGTTCCAAAATTTGCATTTGAAACTAAGGCCTGCACTTCTACAAGAATAGGCCGGCTGCCTTCCAATGAGGGAAAAACAGTAGATCCGGAAATATTCTCTGGACGTTCGGATAAAAACATTTCCGATGGATTTTTCACCTCGCTTAATCCTGCAGCATTCATTTGGAAAATACCCACTTCATTAGTAGTTCCGAACCTGTTCTTTACAGCCCGTAAAATTCTATGATCATGACGATCATCACCCTCCAGATAAAGGACTGTATCAACCATATGTTCAAGCATTTTAGGACCGGCAATGGAACCATCCTTGGTAACATGGCCAATAATCAGGATAGAAATATTTTCCTGTTTTGATAATTGGAGAAATTTCTGACCGCATTCTCTGACCTGGCTGACGGATCCGGGCAGAGAATCAAGGCTTTCACTCATAATCGTCTGGATAGAATCAATAATAACCAGGGCTGGTTTAACAAGCATTATTTGGTCAAGAATATATTCCAGTTTGTTTTCGGAAGAGAGGTGCAGAAAATCTGTCCGGATATTCAGACGATGAGCTCTTAAGGCTACCTGATCTTCACTTTCCTCTGCAGAAAAATAAAGAGTATTATTTTTAAGACGAGGTAATATCTGCAGGGCCAGAGTTGATTTCCCGATCCCGGGATTTCCCGCTAAAAGAATCACAGATCCCGGCAGAATTCCACCTCCCAGTACGCGATCTACCTCATTTAATCCAATTACCATTCTTGGGCTTACTTCTTTTTCCAAAATATGGCTCAGAGCTACAATCTCTTTTTTCCCCTGCAGAGAACCTTTGGGTCGATCACTTCTGACCTTGAATTCACTGAGAGTGCCCCATTCTCGGCAATTAGGACATTGACCCAGCCATTTGGAATAGTCTTCCCCGCAGGAAGAGCAAAGAAATACTGTTTTGGATTTTAATTTAGACATTAAAGCAGGAGAAATTGGAAAATGCGCTGACCAGAGTCAAGATTTAAGGCAGAAAATTTTCGAGTGAATAGTGAACAGTGAATAGTGATTAGTAGGAAAAGGGATAGGGTAACTGAAAAAATTACGAGTTAAGTGTCACTCGTAACCGAAAAAATCTATGATTTTTTCTACCAATCGTACCCAATTGATAAATACCATTGAGGTTTTGATATTTTATTAGGTAATACATCATAGGCGGCCTCAATTCTCCAGAGAGCAAAAAAGGGCAGTTTTATTCCATAACCAAAGGTTTTAACCCAAGGTGTGAACGAATCCGGAATTTCATACACACTGCTATTATACTTGATTTCCAGGCGCTCATGGTCACTGAATTCCTTGGGGCTGTCCCAGGCTGCTCCAATATCAAGAAACAAATGACCCCGGATATTTCCGAATATCATTCTGGCCGGGAATCCCAATTGGAAATAATCTATAAACGGAAAACGAAATTCAAAATTTGCTAAAAACACGTTTGCTCCGAAACGTTCAGAATAGCGGGTTCCGCGCAGAGGGGTAGCATATTCGGAAAAATAAATATCCTGAAGAATATTTTCATTTCCGGAATCCAAAATTATATTTCTCCACCTATTACCATCCTCAACCCCTTCACTTTCTCCTCTGCCCAGCAGCCAGTTATCCATACCGCCCAGAAAAAACTTTTGCGGATTTTTACCCTGACTGGACCCAAACATAAATCTGGCAGCAAGAGTATAATTTCTACCTAGTAATTTGTATTTTCTTAGATCAATTTTATATTTCTGGTAAGAAACCCCGTTTTTACCGAGACCGGGATTTACTTCTATGCTGGTATTTTGTCGAAGGCCGTCCACCGGGCCCGTAAAACCAAAGACAGTATTATCATATACGTATCCAATGGTGGGATTAATTGTGGAGAATCCAATCGAACTAATTTTAGTAGATCGCTGGCGCAGTTCATCATACTCAAATAAACCATAACTCAGGCCATGCCAGATGAATCCCATTTCGATCCGTTGAAAACGATTGAAGGGTCGCGAAACAAAAGCCGCCAATCCATAATGCCGCAGTCTCGCCGTGTTACGGGTAAAGCTTAATCCATCTTCACTGATGCCGATTCCAGCATTAAAAAAATCTGCCTGGTGAAAAGCCGTTAAATACAAGTCGGACCTGTTTTTTAAATAACCATAGGTTAAATAATAATCGCTGTTCGATAGACTAATTTGAGTTTCAAGCCCGAATGATAATTGATGATCTCCCATAATATCGCTAAACCAGAACACAGTAATCCCCTGAGCGCCGAACAGGGTATTATAGCCAAAATTTGCATTAACCAGATCCAGAGAAAACCTGGTTTTATAGATTTGAGGAATATAATTACCATTTTCATCTACTGTGGAATCTTCCCTGCTTTCTATATCTTCATCCGCATCAAGACCCTCATTATAACTTTCATAATCCCATGAAAAAATATAGTTTGAAAAATCTAATCTATCCAAAGATTCACCGCGGCGCCGTTTATCTCTCCTCAAATCTGTAATTTCGTCGGAATAAAATTCTTTTTGGGAAATATAATTTGTTGGATCTACTTCCTTTTGATCCATTTCCAGGGGATTATTAATTCTAAAAACATCCCATCCCAAACCAGAATATCCTGAAAATATGAGGGTTTGATCATTTTCCGTTAAACTTAATTGGAATGCGCCTGTAAGCAGATTAGTCAGCAGGGAGGATTTTCTGTCTTCAAAGTCGTGATAAAAAATATTCCATATGCCATTATAATCAGCCGCATAAAAAATGCCTGATTTTGTATGTGTCCAAACGGGATAATTCTCATTATAATCTGTATCTGTTATCCTTTGTATCTGTTTTGTTTTAAGATTAACCGTATACAGATCTTTCTGGGAATAATCATGATTTATCATGTCCCTGGCGGATGTTACCCCGGGATTTATATTTGCTCCCCGGTCAGAAACAAATGCTATAAATTTGCTATCGGGACTCCAGCTCGGTTCAGAATCAGAATAGACGTCATTTGTTACTTTTTCCATTTCTTTTGAGTCCAGGTAATAGGCATATATATTGCTGAAACCACCTTCATTTCCAATAAAAGCCAATATTTTTCCATCGGGACTCCAGGCTGCTGTGAAAACGCCATCCAGTTCGAATTCGATTTTTTCCCTTTTTTTATCTTTTATGTTAATGATGTGTAAAGCATCATAGGCGCCTGATTTTGCAGCAATTACAATTTTTTTATTATCGGGAGACCAGGTAATTCCGGGCTGTAAGAATTTTAATTCTTCAAAATCCATGGAACGATTGCCCTTAACCACCTGCTTTTTCTGTTTCCCGTTAATAGCATCAATTATATAAATATCCATATAACCTGATCGATCGGAAAGTACAGCTATTTTGCTGCCGTCGGGAGATATGGTCGGAGAAACATTATAATAGTTTTTCTGTTCTTTATGATCTGTGAGACTTTTTGCAATATCTCCCACCTCATCCCGTCCGGCAACATCAGGCCAATATTCTTTTTTAATATATTTATGCCACTGCTTGGTCAGATCATCAAAATCCAATCCCAGAGCCCTTTTAAAACCCTTCTCTGCATTGCCCGTATTTTTCATGGCATGAAATATTTCACCAATTTTTTCCCGGCCGTATTTTTCTGCAATAAATCTCCACACTGATTGACCGCCTTTATAGGCCATAAAATATTCCAATTCCTGGATGCTTGGAATCCGTTCATTTATGGCTATGTCTCGAATAGTCATGTCTGCCTTAGTATCCCAATTTGAAGAAAGATATTCCGCCAGCCCTTCATTTACCCATAATGGCAATCTTAATGCATTCCTGTTGGAAATAACATTTTGCATACGGCCGCCATAGATCATGTCATTAATTACAGCATGAACCAGTTCATGGTGGATGACATGGCGAAACTGGGTATAATCGCCTTCAAAAGGAATCACAACCCTGTTCTTGAATAATTCCGTAACCCCGCCGATACCTTCCTGCATATATGTTCCAACCACATTAGTGGTCTGGAAATCATTATGCGAATGATAAACTATGATGGGAACCCGTTTTTTTAAGGTCCACCGCAGATGTTTGGAAATCTGCTCGTAGGCTTCATTGGCGGCTTCCAGTGTGAATCGGGCCAGTTCTACTTCTTCTCCATAAAAGTAAATGTCAAAATGCGGCGTCGATAAATAAGACCAGTCAAATTGCCGGTATTGAACTTTGTTTTGCCCAAATGACTGAGCAAAAATCGTACTGCACAAAGGTATACCCAGAGCAATAAATAAAATAATGAATTTTTTCTGCATAATATTTACGGCTTAATTTAACCAGTATCCTGCTTTTGTTTCGACCAAAAATCTTAAAATTGGTTAAATTGTCATTATGATGACATTTAGCCATTGTTGAAGTTTAATTTGAGTATCTCTTAAGTTTACTGCTAAAATTACCAATTTGTTCCCTGTAACCATTGTTATTACCCATATTAAAATTTAAACTATTCAATCCCTTTAATTCATTTGCTTGACGAAAGTAAGTGAAGTTAGTTTGTCCTTATGGAATTGCCAGTCTATTTTATTTCGGACCTGCATTTAATGTTAAAACTCACTCCGGCCGAAAAAATTCGGCGCCAAAAATTATTCAGGTTTTTCGAACACGTCCGCAGTACGGGAGGCACTCTATTTATAAACGGAGATATTTTTGATTTTTATTTTGAATATAAACAGTTAATACCAAAAATGTATTTTGATTTCTATTATCAAATAAATAAATTGAAGGAAAGCGGCGTAGAAATTCATTTTATGCTGGGTAATCATGATTACTGGGTTTTGGATTTTGTTACAGAACAGTTGTCAACCAAAACGTATTTTGATGATTTAAGCCTGGAGATAGAAGGAAAACATTTTTTTATTACGCATGGCGATGGTTATCTCTCCTGGGATAGCGGGTACCGCCTGCTGCGATTTGTAATTCGCAGTCGTTTATTTATTTGGATATACCGCTGGATACATCCGCGAATTGGATATGGATTTGCTCAATGGGTCTCTAAAAAAGGCGAACATTACCAGCATTCAGAGGAGTATGACCGGCGGGTGCAGGCCGAAATGGAAAAACATGCCCGGACCAAGCTCAGTAAGAATTATGATTTTTTTATCACCGGACATTATCACCAGGCCCTGGAATTTCAGATTGACCATGGAAAATTATTTATCCTGGGTGATTGGCTCAGGTGTTTTACATACGCTGAATTTGACGGCCGGAATATGGCTTTGAAATATTGGGAAAAAGATGGATAAACGCAGATTTCTATTAATACTCTTAACTGCAGTCCTGTTTATTAATAGCTGCTCAATGCTTAAACGTTTCTGGCCCGGAAAAGGGGAGGACGAAGATGTTACCTTCCAGCTTATTGATAAATTAAAAACAGATTACGGAGAGGGCAAACTCCAGGCATTAGAGGAATTGATTGCTATTTATAATGATTCCAACCAGCCTTTTGATGTTAGGATCCAAGCCGGCAGAGCCCTGGCCGCTACTCAACATCCCTCGGCCTTAAATGCTTTGTCGTCCAGTGTAGGCGATGCTGCTGCCCTGGACGTAACTTTCATGTCCGCTTCCATTGAATTATTAGCTGAATTTCGAGATGATCCCAGGGCTGCAGATGCCATGGTGCAGGCTATGAATAATATTGAAACAAAAACCAATACGCTGCAGATGATTCTGGTACAAAGCTTAAATAAAGTGCGTACAAAGGATCAAGTTCTGGCTCTGCTGGATTTATACGAAGTAAGCCGTAATAATTTTAATAGAACGGAAAGACTGCTCACAGAAACGCTGGGTGCGCTGGGAACAGACGAAGTGGTCCCCATTTTGACCACCATAGCCAGAGATAAAGATATCAATCTGGGTATTAGAAACAGGGCTTTAGAAATTCTGGGAAAAAAGAATCCGGAGGAAGTAGCAGGAGCTTTTGCGGAACTTCTGGGTGATCCTGAGACAAATCTTGAAGTCAGAGATTTTGCTTTAAACACCATGGCGGGAGTAAGGGAAGAAAACCTGGTTCTGGTTTTACTGCAGACCTATCAATCGGGTAAAGATCAATATTACAGCCTGCTTAATACTCTTTTGGAGGCTTTGGGTGAATTCAATGATCCTGAAATTCGCAAGGCAGTCCTGGAAATATCAATCAATCAGGAATATCCCTTAAAAATTCGCCAAAAAGCTATAACAAAACTTGGAATCCTCCAGGACCCTTCCATTATTCCCAGAATTCTGCCCATCCTGAGTGATCCTCGCGAATATCAACTCCATAAACTTGTCATTGAGGCTGTTACTAACCTCGGTCAATTCCCGCAATATGAGGAAGAGATTAAAAGACTTACTTTTGAAGCTCACCGCAAGGCGGCCAAAGATGAATAGATTCAAATTACTGATTTTGTATTCGAGTATTTTTTCCATTAATTACGCCTTTAACTTACCTGTGCCGGTATTTTCGCAGGAAAATGTCGATTCAGTTTCTCTGGAATCAAATTTACAAAATGCAGGAGCAAATTCAGATTCACTGCCCGTACAAATAAAGACTGAAGCGGCAGCTATGGATTCAGGCGCACTGGAAAATTTACCCTCCACCCAAAATCTTGAATCAAACATTGCTGCACCTTTGGAAAACGATCTAACTCCCCTGCCGGAAATAAGATCAGAAGGGAAAAAATTGAATATTCTGCCCCCGGGGCCGCCTTTTTTTGAAATCCAGAACAATATTGAACAGCTGCGGGAAAAAATGGATTCTTTGGAGAAAATTGTCGAACTATATAAAACCCGGGGCGGCATGACAACGGTGAATGAGGAACTCCTGAATTTAATTAGAATCCCTGAATTTCAGCACAGGGTACAGTTAAGAAACGGTACAACGGTTATTGGTGAAATCTTGGAAAGAAGCGATTTGAGAATTTTAATCCAGACCAGTATCGGCCAGTTATCCATCGATATGGACAAGGTTGAATTAATAAGTGATGTTTTACCTCCCCAGGCTCTGGTAGAGTTAATTGGAGACCCGGCTGTAAATATATATCCGGATCGTGAAGAAATTCAGGGCCGCGTAAAGAATGTAGGAGAAAAGAGGGCTGATTTTGTTCGAATTATTGCCAGTCTCTGGTCAGCCGACACAAATTTAGCAGCATCAGATTCAGTTTTTATAAACGGTTCTAAAAAGAAATACAATACAGGCATAGTTTCCGACACCATGTTAAAACCAGGTTCCATGGGAATTTTTAAAATCGTAATTCCTGTTCCTGAAGAAAGAAAAGTTGAATATCGTACTTACGAAGTGCGCTGGGAAGAAACGGACTGAAAATATTCAAAGAATATTTTACCATTACCCGTCACTCGTCACTTATTTTTACTACTCACTACTCACTATTCACTATTCACTTCTTATAATAAATGCGTTTGATAAATATCGTGCAGGCGCAGCAGTCCGGCGCAGGCACCATCCTCTTCAACTACCGGCAAAACAGAAATTTGAGATTCACGATCTTCCATTAATGCAATTGCACCCTGCAGGAGTGATTCAACAGGTATGGAAACAGGATTTTCAGTCATTACTTCGGCCACAGTTAATTTATCGATATCACCATTTGTAGCCAGACATCTGCGTAAATCTCCATCCGTAATAATACCCTGCAATTTATTTTCACGATCAATAACCAAGGCAGCGCCTTGGGGTTTTTCTGTCATTTTGATAACTACTCCGCGCAAGCGGTCACTTTTTAATACAGTTGCCACATTTTTTACAGTCTGCATAACATTTTTTACAGTCAGCCGTAATTTTCGACCCAAATCACCTCCGGGGTGAATGCGGGCAAAATCTTCATGGTTGAATTTTCGATGAGTCATAAGCACTCCGGCCAGTGCATCTCCGATTGCCAGAGTTAAAGTTGTGCTGGAAGTTGGAACAACTCCCAACGGATCTGCTTCATTTTTCACGGAAGCATCTAAAACAATATCTACCAGTCTTACCAAAGGTGAATTCATATTTCCAATGATACCGATCAAGGGTGAATTAAAATCCTTTAAAATGGGGATTAATCTCAGGTGTTCTTCCGTACTGCCGCTTTTGGAAATTAAAATTGTGGGATCTCCGGGTGCATATATTCCCAAATCGCCATGCAGTGCTTCGGCCGCGTGCAGAAATACGGCCTGCGTACCGGTACTGCATAAAGTTGCCACAATTTTCTGGCCGATTAATCCTGACTTCCCCAATCCGCAGATTACTACCTTGCCTGAATGATTTATAATAATTTCGCTGGATTTAACCACACTTTCCGCTACTCTGCCGGAAGCTCTGATCAATTCCTGCCCTTCCATTCTCAGAATTCTGGCAGCTACTTTTTTTAGTTTATCTCCATTCATATTTAATGTTCAGCAAGTCAGCGAATTTATCCCAAACCTGCCATTTTTACCATAATTGCATTTTGAGCGTGCATGCGATTTTCAGCCTGATCGAAAACTATGGAATAATCAGCTTCCATCACTTCGTCGGTCACTTCCCGACCCCGCTCTGCAGGCAGGCAATGCATGAATAAACTTTCTTTACCGGTAGATTTCATTAATTCAGCATTTACCTGAAATTCTTTAAATATATCACCTCTCGATTCAGTTTCTTCTTTCTGTCCCATGGAAGCCCAGACATCAGTATAAACAATGTCAGCTCCTTTTACACCCGCCCTTGGTTCGTGGGAAATTTCAACTGCTGAAAAACCTGTTTCTTCCAATAATTTAACTGTTTGAGGGTCAGGCTCAAATCCGGCCGGACACACACATACAAATTCAAGCGGTATCCTTGAGGCCAATCTTAACCAGGAATGGACAATGTTATTTCCGTCACCCACGTAGGCTACTTTTAAATTATTTAGATTACCGCGCTGCTCCTTAATGGTAAGTATGTCCGCCATTATCTGGCAGGGATGATTATAGTCAGTTAATCCGTTTACAACCGGGCTCGAAGAGTATCGGCCCAGTTCCAGCATATGTTCATGATCGAATAAGCGGGCCATGATCATATCATTGTATCTGCTAACTACACGGGCAATGTCCTTAACAGACTCTCTTTTCCCCAGTCCAATATCCTGGGGACCAAGATAAAGGGCATGTCCGCCTAATCTAAAAAAACCCGTTTCAAAGGAAATACGGGTACGGGCCGAAGGTTTGGCAAAAATCATGGCTAATGATTGATCCCGAAATGGTTTATAATTTTCACGATTTTTCAATTTTGTCTTTATTTCTTCTGCCAAATCTAAAGTTTCCAAAATCTCCCGGGTTGAAAAATCAGTTATATGCAGAAAATTTTTTAACATTAATATCCTTAATTAATTATTTCAATTACAATTATCTGTTATTGATAATTTTAATAATATTTAATCCGTTTTCTCCTGCACCAGGGCAAAACATGGCCGAACCATGTTTTTTTTAATTTACAGTATTGAATGAATACTACAATATGTAACGGCTCAAATCCTGATCTTCCACAATATCCTTGAGTTTGGAATCAACCAATTTTTTAGTAATTGTGATAGTTTTCTTTGTACCGGAAACCTGCTTAAAAAGATGTTCATCCAAAAGAGTGGTCATAACCGTATGCAGGCGCCGTGCGCCAATATTCTCCATTTTCTTGTTTACTTCTGCGGCAATTACCGCAATTGCCCGAATTGCATCCGGATTAAATTTAAGTGTAATATTTTCTGCCCCCATAAGGGCCATATACTGCTTTACCAGAGACGATTCCGGATGTTTAAGAATTTTTATAAAATCTTTTACGCCCAGTTTATCCATTTCTACCCGGATCGGGAATCGTCCCTGCAGTTCTGGGATCATATCGGAGGGAGCTGCCGTATGAAAAGCCCCGGCAGCGATAAACAGTATATGATCAGTTTTAATCATACCATATTTTGTGGGGACGTTACTGCCTTCTATAATCGGCAATAAATCACGCTGTACCCCTTCTCTGCTTACATCCGGTCCCTGGCTCCCATTGCCCCCGGTTATTTTATCAATTTCATCTAAAAATACGATTCCGCTATTTTCTACGCGGTACTTTGCCAAACGCAGAATTTCATCCTGATCCAATAGATTTTCAGCTGCAATTTCTAAAAGTATCTCACGCGCTTCGGCTACTTTTACTTTTCTACGTTTTTTATGTCCCGGATTTAAATGCGAAATCATTTCTTTTATATTCAGGCCAAAATCTTCCATACCGACCGGCCCGAATATTTGTGCCACAGGAAGATTGTCTTCCATAACCTCAATCTCAATAATTCGATCCTCAAAGTCGCCCTTTTTTAATTTCGCGCGCAGGCGGTCCCTTGTTTTAGATATGCGTTTTTCCTCTTCCTCACTGCGCTTACGATTTGATACAGTGTCACGGGGAAACAGAATGTCCAGTAATTTTTCCTCCGTAATCAACATGGCCCGGGTTTTTACATCCTTTTGTTTTTCTCTGCGAACCATGCTTACGGCAGTCTCTGTCAAATCTCTGATTATTGATTCTACATCTCTGCCCACATAACCTACTTCCGTAAATTTACTGGCCTCAACTTTAAGAAAAGGTGCATTGGCTAAATTTGCCAGACGGCGCGCAATTTCTGTTTTTCCCACACCTGTAGTACCAATCAGAATAATATTATTTGGAACGATTTCTGTGCGCATTGGCTCTTTTACCTGCAGCCTGCGCCAGCGATTTCTCAATGCAATTGCCACAGCTCTCTTGGCATTGTTCTGCCCCACAATGAAACGATCCAAATCCGAAACAATTTCCTGGGGTGTCATATTTTTCATTTAGTGGTCAATACTGTTATTGAATGGTTGGTATAAATACATAAATCAGCAGCAATATTCAAAGATTTTTCTACCACTTTTGCAGCTGAAAAACTAGTGCTTTGAATAAATGCGGTTGCCGCAGACTGGGCATACCCACCGCCGGAACCGATGGCGATTACAACACCATCGGGTTCGATTACATTACCATCTCCGGATACTATAAAGCTGCCGGTTTTATCCATGAGAGCCAGAAGCGCATCAAGATGACGTAAATATTTATCAGTCCGCCATTCTTTTGCCAATTCAACAACTGATCTCTTTAAATCGCCATCATATTCGTCAATTTTGCCTTCGAATTTTTCAAAAAGAGTCAGAGCATCTGCTGCTGCTCCGGCGAATCCTCCCAGAATTTCACCTTTTTCAATCTTGAATTTCCGTACTTTGACAGCTTTTTGTTTAAGGGCCATGTCGCCGAATGTTACCTGCCCGTCACCGCCCATGGCAATCACACCCTTATGCCGAACTCCCAAAATGGTTGTTGATTTGATCTTTAGGCCCATATGGTCATTGACCCATCAATAGTTTGAACAGTTTGGAATTTGCCGGCAGGACCAGGGTGGTTTTATCGTCTACAATTTTCTCGTAGGTTTCGAGAGTTCGTAAAAATTCATAAAATCCTTGATCCTTGGAATAGGCCTTAGCATAAATTTCCACCGCTTGGGCATCACCCTTTCCACGTATTTCTTCAGCAGTTTTATAGGCATCTGCCAATAGAATGGTTTTATCCTTATCTGTTGAGGCCCGTATTTTTTGTGCTTCTTCCGACCCTTCCGAACGGAATTTATTGGCCTGGCGTTTTCTTTCCGCTTCCATGCGCGCATAAATTGAAGCCTCATTTTCGGACGGTAAATCCACCCGGCGAATTCTAACATCCACAACTTCAATACCATATCCATCGGTAGAAATATTACTGGCAGCCGTGACTTTCTGCATAATTGAATCCCGGTTTTCGGTAATAATTTCAACCATGTCATGGGTACCCAATTCCCGTCGAAGTTCGGAATAAATAATATCATCCAAACGACTTAAGGCAATCGGAACTGCCTGGACAGTTTTTAAAAATTGCAGGGGATCTGATATCCGCCAGCGAACATAATTATCAACTATTAGGGTTTTTTTATCTTTGCTTAATATTTCCTCCGGAGGAGAATCGTATTCCAGCAGGCGTTTATCAAAGACTACCTTTTCCTGAATGGGAAAAGGAACTTTAAAATGGAGCCCCGGTTCATTAACTGTTTTAACCGGTTTACCGAATTGTAAAACAACCACCTTTTCCGTTTCGTCCACAATAAATACGGAAGAAAGCAAAACCAGCAGTCCCAATATCAATACTACTAATAATGTTTTTTTCATGATTAATTCCCTTTCCCGGTCTTCAAATTTAACAGGTTTATAAAATTGCCGTCTTTAGGATCAGGAACAATGATTTTTTCTGTACCCTCAAGAATTTTTTCCATACTTTCAAGATACAGGCGGGTTTCCGTAATTTTTTCTGCCTTTTTATATTCTTTTAAAATGGCGGAAAATTTAGCTATATCACCCTGAGCGCGTGCAATCCTGGCCTCACCGTAACCTTCTGCTTCACGAATCATAGCCTGGGCTTCGCCCCGTGCCTTGGGAATAATGTCGTTCCGATATCCTTCGGCCTGGTTAATCATTCTATTTTTATCTTCTTTGGCAGAAGCAACATCCTTAAAGGCTGCCACAACCTGAGACGGGGGACCCACGTCCTGAAGTTGAACTGCAACAATGATTATACCGGTTTTATATTTATCCAGAATGTTTTGCAGCAGCTCCTTTGTTTCCTCCTGAATCATAAATTTCCCTGAAGTTAGAGCTTCATCAATATTATGTTTTCCAATTGTCGTTCTTAAGGATGCTTCCGATGCTTCACGAACCGTGATTTCCGGTTTTACAAAATTGAATAAATAATACACAGGGTTTTTTATTTTATACTGGACGATCATTTGAGCGTCGACAATATTTTCATCCCCTGTAAGCATTAAACTTTCCGCCTTAACTGCACGATATTGATTTTTCCCCAGCGACCTGAAGCCAATTTCAATTCGTTTCACTTCAGTAACTTTGGGTGTTTTTACACTTTCGAACGGGAAGGGAAAATGGTAATTCAATCCCGATTGAGCTGTACGCGTGTACTTTCCGAAGGTCTGCACTACGCCCACTTCGTCCGGACCCACTACATATATGCCCGACATAAGCCATAAAACCAGAACTATTCCTATAATTGGCAATAATCCCAATGTAAATAACTTATCGGGAATTTTTATTTCCTGATCTCCTATTATTATTCTTCTATATCCCATGTTATTCCTCTTTTTTTTTAGACCAGTTGCCGTCTTAACCTGGCAACGGGCAGTTTTAACTGTTCCCTGTATTTGGCCACTGTTCTGCGGGCCACGGGGAAATCATTTGATTTTAACTCTTCTGCCAGCTGAGTATCCGTCAGGGGATGATCTTTATGTTCGCGATCAATCAGCTGTTTAAGTTTATCCTTAATTTTCTGGGTGCTTACTTCTTCACCGCTATCGAGCAAATATCCCTCTGTAAAAAAAGATTTCAGTTCAAATATTCCATAAATTGTATCAACATACTTACCCCGGGTTGAACGGCTTATGGTGGACACATCCATGTTAATTTCATCCGCAATATCCTGAAGTTTCATAGGCCGGAGAGCTCGCAGATTACCGGCAAAAAAATCCGGCTGGCGTTTAATTATACTATTCATCACGTTTGTAAGCGTCTGCCTTCTTTGTTCAATGGCTTGAATAAACCAGGCTGCGCTGTCATATTTTTCTTTGAGGTATTTAATGGTACTTTTCTGGAGTCCCGGCTGGTTCATCAGATCCAGATATTCATTACTGATTTTTAAATCCGGCATATATAAATCATTTACAATTACGACCCATTTATTCTGCTTTTTTACAGCAAGCAGATCCGGAACAACCGTGTCAGACTGACTTGCCAGAACGCCTTCACCGGGCCGGGGATTTAAATGAATTATCTGTTCTGTGGCCTGACTGAAATCATTTTTGCTGATTTTTAATTCCCTTTGAATATTTTCATATCTATGATTCGCATAATCATCAAAAAACTTATCGAGAATTTTATAAGCTGTACTCTTTTTATCCTTTAACTGGATCAGGAGACATTCTCGTAAATTGCGGGCAGCGATACCGGCCGGTTCCAGACTTTGAACCTTTTTCAAAACAGTTTCTATTTCCTGTTCAGTCCTTTCAAAGCGGTCAGCGATGAATATAATTTCTACGTCTAAATATCCATTTTCATCCAAATTCCATATTATTTCTTCAGATACCCTGCGCTCCCATTCTTCCAAATCATAAATATCCAGCTGCTGAATTAAACCTTCAATAAATCCTTTTTTATCGGGAATAGGGATTTCTGTTATTTTTTTGCCGTGATCGTATATATTGGCGGGTTCAAATTCATCAGGATCTTCATCAAAATCCACTTCGCGTTCGGAAAGTTCATCTTTTTCAGCCATGTCCGATTCAGAATCGGTTTGTTCCAATAAAGGATTTAATTCCAGCTCATCAATAACTTTTTGTTCTAAATTAATAATATTCAGCTGCAGCAGGCTGGCCTGCAGCACCTGCTGGGGTGAAAGGGTCTGTTTGAGCTGATGAACCTGTCGTAACTGAGGCATGTTATAACCGGAAATTTTCTCCAAGGTACAAACGCCGTGCCTCTTCGTCGTCAGCCAAATATTCAGAAGTCCCTGATTTCAAAATTTTACCTTCAAACAATAAATATGAACGATCGGTTATGGAAAGTGTTTCCCGCACGTTGTGATCTGTAATTAAAACACCAATATCTTTATTTTTAAGTTCCTGAATAATAGTCTGTATGTCCTCTACCGCAATGGGATCCACACCCGCAAAAGGTTCATCCAGAAGTATAAAATCCGGATCAATGGCTAAAGATCTGCAAATTTCTACGCGGCGGCGTTCCCCCCCGGATAAATTGTTACCTTTATTTTTTCGAATATGCCGGATAGATAAATCAGAGAGCAGCATTTCGATTTTATCTTCCTGGGCCTGCTTGTCGAGATTTGTCATTTCCAAAACCAGCCGCAAATTATCTTCAACCGTTAATTTGCCAAAAATGGATGGCTCCTGTGCCAGGTATCCAATTCCGCTCCGGGATCTTTCATACATTGCTCGTTTAGTTATGTCCTCGTCATCAAGATAAACATGGCCTTTTGTCGGTTTTATCATGCCCGTAATCATATAAAACGTGGTTGTTTTACCGGCACCGTTGGGACCAAGCAGCCCGACAATTTCACCCTTATTTACGGTCAGTGCCACATCATTAACAACCAGTCGTTTTCCATAACGCTTGAACAAACCGCTGGTACTTAGACGATTATGGCTATTATTTATCTTCGTCATTATGCATTACACCCGTTGGTTGGATTATTTTCCAATGCTTCATTTCAATATCCGATTCAAAGCCGATGCCGTATAAGGTATCACCGTTTTCTGTAGTAATCATTACAGATCCATCCGTAAAAACTTTTTCAATACTGTTATTCCAGCTTATTGTATCGGTAAAAAGAGTAATTCCACTATCAGAAATTATGACAACATCACCAATGGCAACCATAAAATTTGAACTTTCATCTACTTCCGCAGCGTGGGATATTAAATTGGTGGTATGTTTTTCACTTCGGTCAAAAAAATCCGCATCGACACCTTCATCCAAGTAGATTTGTTTTTTATCATTGAATTTTTCCAGGTGTCCCGAATTAATGACGGCTCTTTTAATTCCCTCGCTGGTCAGGGTAATAGTTACCTGCCAGCTTTCCTGATCAGGTTTCCCCTCCCGATTCTGCCCGGATCTGGTAAAATCATTCCCGGAACAATTCATCAACAGAAAAGACAGGCTTAAAACCAGGACCTGTTTTGAATTCAGAATACGCCTAAAAAAAATCATGCAGATTTATTTATCTGGTCTTTTAAATTTTTTACAATTGAATCATAAAGACCCAGACTTTTTAGTATCCATTCAATGCAGTCTGTAAAAGCCCCCTCGCCCCCTGCTTTTTCAGTTGTATATACTGCTGCCTCTTTTACAATATCGGATGCGTTGGCGACTGCCATGGGTACGCCCACCAATTCCATAATCGGCAGATCAATTAAATCGTCTCCAAGATAGGCGATCTCCTTATTTTCCAATCCATATTTTATTCTTAACTCATTTAAGGGTTTAACTTTATTAAGTGTACCGTTATAAACATCCGTAATTTTTAATTCATCGGCCCTGATTAAAGTTGATTCGGAAAAACGACCGGAAATGAGGGCGATTTTATAACCGGCCGATCTGGCCAGAGCAAAACCGGTACCGTCATTGATGCTGAACCGCTTGAATTCCGCCCCGCCGGTACCTTTGTAAACAGAACCATCGGTCAAAACACCGTCAACATCAGAAATTATCATTTTTAAGGACGATAATTTTTCATTAATCGAAATCATAAGCTCGTAACCGCTGCTTTGATACGTTTTAAATCAGACAATAATTTTTCCAGGCGCTCTAAGGGCCATTGGGTAGCTGCATCTGATTTAGCTGCATCTGCATTGTCGTGGACTTCCATAAATATTCCATCACAGCCTGCCGCTACGGCGGCTTTTGCAAGAGTTGGTATATATTCTCTCGCACCTCCGGTTTTGCCTCCCGTACTCGAGGGTACCTGGGCGCTATGAGTAGCATCAAAAATAACGGGACAATGTGTACTTTCCTGGATTTGAGGAATGGCCCGCATATCAGATATGAGATGATCATATCCAAAGCTGGTTCCCCGTTCGGTAACCAAAACATTATTATTACCCGTTTCAAGCACTTTATTAACTGCATATTTCATTTTTAAAGGTGCCAGAAATTGTCCTTTTTTAATATTTACCGCTCGACCCGTTTTAGCGGCAGCGTTTAATAAATCAGTCTGGCGGGAAAGAAAGGAGGGAATTTGCAGAATATCCGCTACTTCTGCCGCGGGACCGGCCTGCTGCGGTAAATGAATATCAGTTAATACGGGTATATCAAATTCCTTTTTTATTTCCGCCAGTATTGCTAATCCAATCTCCATTCCCGGTCCTCTGAAAGCAGTAGATGATGTCCGGTTAGCCTTATCAAAAGAACTTTTGAAAATGAAAGGGAATCCTAATGAATCTGTAATCTTTTTCAAACTTTCAGCCATTTTTAAGGCATGCTCCCGGCTTTCAATGACGCAGGGACCGGAAATCAGGGGCAATTGCCCATTACCAAAAATTATTTTACCTACTTTAACTTTTCTAATCATGATCTAGATATTGAATATTCTCCGCAAGCTTTTACAAATTCTCTGAATAAAGGATGAGCCTGGTTGATCCTGCTTTTCAATTCTGGATGAAATTGAACGGCGATAAACCAGGGATGGTCCCTTAATTCTATCATTTCCACCAGATTTAATTCTTCATTCTCACCCGAAACGATCAATCCCGCTTTCTCTAAATTGTCTCTGTAATGGTTATTCACTTCCCAGCGATGCCTGTGACGTTCAGATATTTTTCTTTTTCTGTAAGCTTTGTAAGTTTTGGTTCCGGGTTTAATTCTGCAGTCATAAGCACCTAAGCGCATGGTGCCTCCCTTGCGTTTAACAGCTCTTTGTGATTCCATGAGGGAAATAACCGGATATCTGGTTTTTTGATTAAATTCAGTACTGTTCGCATTTTTATATCCGCATACGTTTCGTGCAAATTCAATTACTGCAACCTGCAAGCCCAGGCAGATTCCCAAAAACGGGATCTTATTTACCCGGGCATATTTAGAAATTTTGATTTTTCCTTCCGAACCCCTGATTCCAAATCCTGGTAAAATCAATATTCCATCAATATTTTCAAATGTGGTTTTTGCATCCCTGTCTGAAAGTATTTTTTCCGCTGCTATCCACTTAATATTAACCTTGGTATTATTTTCAACTCCGGAATGTATAAATGCTTCCAGAACACTTTTATAAGCATCGGGAAGATCAGTATATTTTCCGCATAAGGCAATAGTGATATTCCTGTCCGGGTTTTTATAATGTTCAATAAAATTCTTAAGAGAATCAACATTTAGTTCACCGGGCAGCTCCAGCCTGTTCATAATGAATCTGCCCAGATTTTGTTTGTGGAAAATTAGGGGTACTTCATAAATGCTTTTAACTTCTGTGCCTTCAATCACCTGGGCCGGATTTACGTTGCAGAACAAGGCTATTTTATTTCGCACTGATTTTGTTAATTTATAATCAGACCGGCATAAAATAACGTCCGGGGCCAGACCAATTTCCCTCAGTTTCATTACAGAATGCTGGGTTGGTTTAGTTTTTAATTCTTCACTGGCTTTGACGTAAGGTACCAGCGTTAAGTGAACCAGCACATGATTATGATATCCAACTTTAAGCGTCAGCTGCCGCACGGCTTCCATAAAGGGCAGACTTTCTATGTCGCCCACAGTACCTCCAACTTCACAAATTACCACGTCATACCGGCGGGGTAAATTTACTTTTTTAATGCGGTCTATGATTTCATTGGTAATGTGGGGTATGACCTGAATGGTTTCTCCCAGATAGTCTCCGGCTCTTTCCCGTTCTAAAACAGCACTGTAGACCTGTCCGGAAGTAGCATTATTTTTTTTACCCATATTAATATCGATAAAACGCTCATAATGGCCTAAATCAAGATCTGTTTCAGAACCGTCATCCAGAACAAATACTTCGCCATGCTGATAGGGATTCATAGTTCCGGGATCAACATTAAGATAGGGATCCAATTTCAAAATTGTGACCCTTAAACCTGCGCTTTTCAAAAGATATCCCATGGAAGCAGCCGCAATTCCTTTGCCCAGTCCGGAGATAACACCGCCCAGAACAAAAATATATTTTGTAGGATTAGGAGGATTCATGGTATCCTTTAAATTGTTGAAGATCTTCAATACTATCTACACCTTTATATGGGTAGCGGGTTAATACAACCTTAATTGGTATTCCGTTATCCAGGGCTCTTAACTGCTCCAGCTTATAATATTTTTCATTATCGGATGGGGGCAGGGCGGCAAATTCCATCATTTTCTCCTTTTTAAAAGCATAGATTCCAATATGACGATAATAACCGCCCAGAGTCTGCTGCCGCGGTTCCCTGGAAAAAGATCTGGCCTGGCCCTGATTGTTTAAAAGAACTTTTACAACATTCGAATTGTAAACATCACCGGGTTCCAAAATTGTACTGGCTGCCGTAGCCATTTCCACCTCGCCATCGGCCAATGCAGAGACTAATTCATCAATTAAACTTGGATCGAGAAAAGGTTCATCACCCTGAATGTTAACAATTATATCAGCATCTATATCTTCAGCTGCTTCAGCCGCCCGGTCCGTACCGGAAGCATGTTTTTTAGCGGTCATAATAGTTTTTACTTTCAGGGATTTTAAAACATCTTCAGTTTCCAAGTCATCAATTGCAATTAGCACATCTAGCAATGATTTCGCTTTTCGGGCCTGATTATAAACGTGCACCACCATTGGTATACCTTCTATGGGGTGAAGTATTTTTCGGGGAAACCTGGTTGATTTCAAACGGGCCGGAATAATACCCACAGCTTTCAATTTAAAATTCCGGATCTTAAATGGACGATAGTTCTGCAAAGTGAAAGGTCCAGGCTAAGGTTTTGAGGCTCATAACGGCGGTTTAATTTTGTAGTTTTGATTAATGAAAATTTCGGCATGAAATTTGTAGTAATATATATCAGGAAAATTTAGCTATACTGCCCTTCCTCTTCCAAGCGAAAGGGAGTAAAAATCATTCGTATCTCAGAGACTCAATGGGGTCCAGATTTGCAGCTCTCCAGGCGGGATAAATCCCGAATCCTATGCCGATCACTGAGCAAACAGCCAGACCGTAAAAGGCCCAGTCAAAGGGTATAACGGCCGGAATATTCAGGGCTACCGAAACCAGATTGCCGACCCCGATTCCCAAGAGAACCCCGGCCACTCCCCCGAATTCACTTAAAAATACAGCTTCGGCCAAAAATTGAGTCAAAATATCTCTTTTTGTTGCTCCGATTGCCTTCCGGATCCCTATTTCCTTGATGCGCTCGGAAACGGATACCAGCATAATATTCATGATGCCGATACCTGCCACAAGCAGGGCTATTACACTTACTGCCAGAGCAAATAATTTTACGCCTCCCGTAAAATTCCCAAACGTATCCAGTAATTCCAGGTTGGAAGATATTTCGAAATTGTTGTCCTTTTCCGGAGGCAATTTACGGATCATGCGCAGGATACCCACGGCTTCGTCCATGGTTTTGTCATATGTTTCTGCAGACTCGGATTCTACCGTAATACTTAAGGAAGTACGGTGGTCCGAATACCTTTGCAGGTAAGTTGTGATCGGTATAAGTAAAAAATCATCCTGGCTTTGGCCAAAGGCCGTACCTCTGCGTTCAACAGTGCCAACTACCAGGTAGTCCAGCCCCATCACTTTTATGGATTTGCCCAAAGGATTTTCAAATGGAAACAGCTGGTCAACTATATCCATTGCCAGGACGCAGACATTGCGCGAAAACTGTACATCGTCCCCGGTAATATTGCGGCCTTCTCCCACATAAGCATTGTAACTGCGCAGGGTACCGGCATCTGCTCCTGCTAATCCGACAGATCGTTTGACGGCTTTGTTTTTGTATTTTACCGATCTGACTGATCGCCCGTCAGAAACGCTGACCCGAATTGGTAATTTGGCTCTTTCCTTCAATGTTTCATACTGGGCATAGGTAATATTGGGACGATTACGATATTTTTGAGCCGCTCCATGGCCTCCCAGCTGAATTATGGGAGTTTTTTGAATCATAAAAGTATTTGTACCGAATACGTTTAAGCCCGATTCTATGGAAGACTCCAGGGTGCGGATTGCAGTCATTACCCCGATTACGGAAAAAACTCCAATGGTAATGCCCAGCAGTGTCAAAATGGAACGCAGCTTATTCTCACGAATGGAAGATAAAGCCATGAAAAGACTTTCTTTTATGGTATTTTTTAAATGGCTGCGCTTAGTCATGAAAAGTACCTGCCTTCCGCTTCCCGATTATTCATATCTCAAGGCTTCAATCGGGTCTAATTTGGCAGCCTTGTAGGCCGGTACCAGACCGGAAAATACACCCACAAACAGGCTTAAAAAAACAGAACCGATGGCCAGCCACAGGGGCATGGTGGATGGAAAAACCTGGGAAATCAGAAAACTGGCTCCATAGGCTAGTAAAAGCCCCGCCAATCCTCCCAGCAGGCAAATCATGACTGCCTCCATTAAAAACTGGCCCAGGATCATATTGCGCGTAGCTCCAATAGCTTTTCTAATCCCAATTTCCCGGGTTCTTTCTTTTACTGTTACAAACATGATATTCATAATTCCAATACCACCCACCACCAGAGAAAGGATTGTGATAAATACTCCTGTTCCCCCGATAGCAAGTTTTATGGCACGGTATTGTTTTTCAAATGCTTCCTGCTGATTAATGGCAAAATTATCTTTTTCCTGGGGTTTTAATCCCCGTAGACGCCGCATAATTCCCCGGACTTCTTCTTTGGCCTCTTCGATGCGATTCTCGTCTACTTTAACGTTTATGCGCATCCAGCCCCGCCTCGAAAATAACCGGAATTGGGTACCAAGGGGAATAAAAGCCTGGTTGTCCATGCTGAACAGGCCCAGAAATTTACCTTGTTTTTCCACTACTCCGATAACCCGAAATTTATATCCTTGAATTTTAATATGTTTTCCCAGTGGGTCCTGATCTTCGAACAGGGCCTGGGCTATGTCATACCCAATTACCGTAACCCGGGATCCGGAACGGTGCTCGCCTTCGGTGATGAAACGGCCCTTTTTAATATTCATTGAAATAGTCTGCGTATATTCCGGAATCGTCCCAAACAGGGAGGAGCCCATGATACTTTTATCTTCATAGGCCATGTTAGCTGTGCGCATGGAAATGGGAGCCGCCGCCTTTACCAGAGCAGAACTACTCTTTAATTTTTCTGAATATTCCATTTTCATTCGCGGGCGATTTCTAATTTCCCACCAATCAACGTCACTGAACCAGGGCATACGGCCCACAAATAAGACGTCGCGCCCTAAAAAGGACATGCTTTTATCAAATGATTTATCAAGTCCCGAGATCAGGGTACCCATGACCGTTACTGCCAATACTCCGATCACTATTCCTAAGGCCGTGAGCATTGATCTGGATTTATTAGCAAAAACCGAAGAGGCAGATAATTTTAGGTTTTCTAATATTACGTTAAACATACAATCTTATTGAATCAGACCTAAATTTGGTTCAGTTTTTATTTTTTAAGGATTTTTTTTTGTCATGTTTTATTTTTCCATCAAATAAATGGATGGTTCTTGAGGCGTGGCGGGCAATATAATCTTCATGGGTAACAAGAATAATTGTATTTCCATTGTTATGGAGAGCATCCATTATTTTCATAATTTCCACCCCGCTTTTAGAATCCAGATTGCCGGTGGGCTCATCTGCTAAAATAATCGAAGGATTATTCACTAAGGCCCTGGCGATGGCTACTCTCTGCCGCTGGCCTCCCGAAAGTTCATTAGGTTTATGATCAATCCTGTCTTCCAGCCCCACAGAGGTAAGCGCTGCTTTGGCTCTGGCCAGCCTTTTTTCGCGGGGTGTATTGGAATAAATCAGGGGGACTTCAACATTATGCAGAGCGGTTGCTTTCGGCAGGAGGTTAAAAGTCTGAAATATAAAGCCAATTTTTCGATTCCGAATGGATGCAAGTTGATTATCGTCCATTTCATGTACAAGTTCACCTTCAAATTCATAGGAACCGTCAGAAGGAGTGTCCAGACAGCCGATCATATTCATTAATGTGGATTTTCCGGAACCGGAAGGCCCCATGATAGAAATATATTCATTATGATTTATAGTTAAATCAATTCCGTCCAGGGCCCGTACAGTTTCACCGCCGACAAAATAATGGCGTTTTAATTTTTTTAGAGAAATAAGGTCTGGCAAAATCAGTCCTCCTCATCCTCAAATGTTACTTCGGAATTATGATTTAAATCTCTGCTTATGGCCTTGTAACTGCCCACAACAATTTCATCTCCTTCCGCTAATCCGGATAAAACTTCATAATGTGTTTCGCTGGATATCCCTATCTCAACCGGCCGGACATGCACGTATTTTTTACCACTTTTAGAAGATTTCTCCTGTTTTTTATTTTGATCTTTTTTAGGCTCTGTTTCACTGCCGGCCAGAGTGTCTTGAACTGCGTTTGCCTGCGGCTGCTTAAGTTCCCGCACCACATCGCTTGTTTGATCAGCCAGTAGAAAAACAAGTTCTTCCATTTTCTTCTGTTTGCCGCTGGCCTCTTTTCCGGATTTAGATTTTGGCCGTTTAGATTTTTTGCCTTTTCCTTTTCCGGCCAATTTTAATTCTGCACCTTCTTCTCGCACGGTCAAACTTTGGATGGGAATTACGAGAACATTTTTCTTTTTCTGCGTAATAATATTTGTGGTTGCACTCATTCCGGGACGGATTTTTTCAGGGACTTCCAGCATCCTGACTTTTACTTCGAAATTTGTAACCTGCTCTTGCGTACCCATGCCCACTGTGCGGGCCAGATGGGCAATTTCACTCACAATTCCATAAAATACTGTATCCTGGAAAGCATCAATTTCAATTTCGGCTGTATCTCCTTTAGAAACCGCAACAATATCATTTTCATTAACATCCACAATCACTTCCATGCGGCTTAAGTCGGCCACGATCATGAGTACGTCGGCCTGGAAAATACTGCCCACGGCCATTTCGCCAACTTCCTTGTTTATTTGAGTTACTACGCCCGCCTGGGGGGATAATATTCTGGACTTTGATAAATCATCCAATCTCGTTTCCAGGCTGGCTTGGGATTGCTCTAAAGAACTCTGGCTTAATTCGTATTCGGCCTGTATAGCCTCCATCTCCTGTTTTGATACCAATTTACTTTTATAAAGTGTTTCGATACGCGTTTTCTGGGCACTGACCTGTTTTAGTCGAGCTTTAGCAGAACGCACCGAAGATTGAGATTGATCCGCTAAGGATTGGAGCTGCTTACGGTCCAAAGAGATCAAGTGCCGTCCTTTTTTAATGAAATCCCCTTCCTTAACTGTAATTAAATCAATCCAGGCCGATGATGTGGCGCTTATTTTAACTTCTATTTCCGGCTGAATTTTTCCGCTGGCGTTTATTTTTTGAATAATGGTTTCCCGTTTAACCATTTCTGTTTCAACAGATATGGTTTCCGAGTCATCTCTGGATAGACTCAAAACAATAAACAGGATCAGCAAGACAGTTCCGCCTCCAAAAATTATCCATTTCTTTTTTTTACTGAATTTTTTCATAGCCATTCTATTTTTACCCCTGTTGCTTGTTCTTATTGTAAATCTGAATCTAACAGACCCATAAGCGCTTTGAGTCCGGCCTGCTGAATGCGGGCATCATATTTAGTTGTAATTAATGCTGATTTTGCCCTGATTACAGATACCTGGGCATCCAGTACTTCCAAAATTGTGGCAGCCCCCAGAGAATATCGCT
>JAZFSI010000176.1:0-7388 GCA_036446075.1 Fidelibacterota bacterium | reverse complement strand
AATTCCATAACCGGTTTGAAGGGCATTACTCTCTCTACCTCCAGGGAAGGGAAGGCACCGTATAAAAGCATGCCTACCCGCACGAGGTTATAATTTGACTGGTCCAGATTTAATACTGCTCCGCTATTGGATAAATGATAATATTTGAATTTTAAACCAAACTCAAGAGCCTTATTTTTTATATTTTCAAAAATTTCTGTTTGACGGTAGGCAAAAGTTAGATCACCTTCATCGGCAGTAGCTAAATGGGAATAAATTCCAAGACAATTAATATCCCGGTTGAGAGCAAGTTTGTGCAAGACAGTATCTGCTTCTCCTGCAGATATACCCAGTCGAGTCATTCCCGTATCAATTTTTAAATGCAGTGGGGGACAATTTCCAGTTTTCTTTTTATATTTAAATAATATGTTCAAATCGTCAATATGAGATATATTTAAAGTCAGATTCCGTCTTACAGCTAAATCCAGGTTATTCTCATCAAGGCGATTGAATACCAATATTTCAGTATTTATCCCGCCTTTCCGCAAGTCAAGTGCTTCATTAACTGTAAAAACTGCAAAATAATCACATCCCGCTGCGTACAAGGTCCGGGCACATTCCAAAGCGCCATGTCCATAGGCATTGGCCTTTACAACGCAAACTAAGCGTTTCTGCCCTACTTTATTTTTTACTAAATGATAATTATTAACCAGATGATCTAAATGTATATAAGCCTTAGGTCCTCTCATTTTTTGTTAATTTTCAATGCAGTTTTATAAATGGTCGAAATTCATTAAAATAGTTCCGGCGAAACCGGAGAAATATCTGCCGGAAACATTTAACTATTTCTTATACTTTTCAAAAAGAAATGATTTTAAAATATCCATATCATTAAATACTTTTGTACTGCAGGCCATGATCCAGCCGCTCAAATTTTCGGGAGGCAACCCATTAACAAGATATACCGGAAGACGGGAACGGTAGGCCAGGGTCACTTCCCCGGCAGTACCGGCGCCTTTTAAAACACCTTCATTCCATAAGCAGATAATATAATCTATGTCCTTTTCAATAATGGATAAATCAGTGTTTACGCAGTGGCGGATAAAATCTGCATAACGCTCGGGATCCGATTTTTTCCAGGTGCGGTAATTTTGGGCCCTGTATTTATTCGTTAATTGTTCTGATTCAAGAACTGGATTATAAACACCATGCTTAAGGTTTTGTTTGAGCCAGATAGTAATTTCAGCCCTCCATTTGGAACCTTCATCAGAGGCATATTCCATTGCTCCCGATAAATATGCTTTCATTGTCTTAACTTTCGGCGAAACAGCTCGGCGTTCAACCAGGTCCAGGCAATGGTAATCACAAAAGGGAGGGCAATACCAAACCAGTCAAATCTTTCATAAAATATCAAGGCCCGTAAAGATGATAATATCATGCTGGTGGGAAATTTTTGTAATATAAGGCCAATTGGATAGGAATAAAATTCAAACTCAACTAAAATTCCGGAACCGAAAAGAATTAATATAAACATGATTAAAATAGTCATCAGATAAGTAGCGATTCTATTCGTAATTAAAGAGAATGTAATCATTAAATTACCCAAGATGGCGCTGAACGCGAGAGCATAAACTGTAATCAGGAAATAACTTGTAACCGAAAGCGGAAAATTAGATAAAATCCCCAAAATACCAATACCTATTACCACAAAAACCAACGACTCTAAACAGGCCGTTATTAAAAATGCCGCAATTAGATAAAGTTTGCTTATGGGAGCTAAAGTCATGGGAATCAAAGCTTTCCCATGTATCCGCAGATCAAATAGATCGCGATACAGGTTGGGGAAAAGACTCACAGCTGATATAATCATTATTATTCCCGGAAACACCCAGGATTCATAAGGTATTTCATTTATGCTTCGAACCAGAATATTTTTCATTACCAGAGTTATGCAGATATGCAAAAGAGCCGGCAGTACAACCAGAAAACTGATGGTTGGAAAAATTCGATTTTGTACCAGCCATAAGCGTCTGATTAAAAGGGCGCGAACCATTTTATAAACCTGCGCTTGAAAATTTGGCTTCAAGCAAATCCTGGAGTCCCAGTTTTTTTAATCCAAAATCAACCAGGATAGCCTCTGCGGCTGTGTTGATAACCTCAAAAAGTACTTTCCTTTCTTTTCCATAAAAGTGGATACTTTTACCGCTTTTTGAGGGATTCTTTACTTTTGGATTCAAGATTATTTTTTTGTACAATTTTGAGGACAAGGTTTCAAATTCAACCTGAAATTGTGTGTATTCATGGAAGCTTTCCAGCAGTCGGCTCAGTTTCCCGTCTAAAACAATTTTTCCTTCCTGCATTACCAAAATTCTATCGTGAGCATTTTCTACTTCGATTAAATTCTGGCTGCAGTAGATAATTGTTTTAGCGCCCTTCATAGACTTAAGCAAATTCCAGGTCTGAGAATTTGAATCAGCATCCATAAAGGCGGTGGGATCATCCAATAACAAAATTTTAGGATTATGTATCAATGCTCTTAAAACCATGGTTTTTTTTAATGTTCCCGATGAAACACTGTGAGCCGGAGAATGTAAAAATTCAACAAGGCCTAAGTCACGGGCATAAGAAACCAGCCGGTTTGAGATTGTTTCATCATTTAATCCGAAAAGATACCCTGTAAAACGTATATTTTGTTCCAAAGTAAGCCAGGGATCCAGGTCAATTTTATTGGGGACATATCCAACCTGAGAGCGGATTTCGATCCGTCTTTTTACAATATCAAGTCCGTTTATAAAAATAGATCCGAATTCAGGATTTTCAACACCGGCCAATATCTTGAGCAGGGTAGATTTTCCTGCTTCGTTGCCCCCTACAATAGCTACCATGGACCCTCGTTCCACACCAAAAGTAAGACCGGCAAAAATCGTAATATCACCGCTTAATTTTCCTACTTTTTTTAAAGTAATACTAGCTTCCATTAATCTTTCTCAAACAAATATTGCCCTTAAAAATAGTGCTATCAGCCTCTAAATATTTTTTATAAGTGCTCAATGAGCTTCAAACCACGAATCTCCCATACCGCAGTCTACTTCTATGGATACGGACAGTGGCAGAGCAGTTTTCATTTCCCTGATAATCACCGGTTTTAAGATATCCAATTCATTTTCAGGTCCTTCAAACAATAATTCATCATGAATCTGAAGAATCAGATTTGTTTCGAAATTTGATTTCGAAATAAATTTTTGAATAGCGATCATGGCTAATTTAATCATTTCTGCATTAGTCCCCTGAATGGGCATATTAATCGCTAAACGTTTGGCAGCTTCCCGATGAAGATGGTTATTGCTGTTTATATTCCAGACAGGACGCCTGCGGCCCAGCATTGTTTCAACATAATGTTTCTCTTGAGCTCCCGCCACCACAGAATCAATATAATCCTTAATACCGGAATATCTTCGAAAATATTCTTCAATAATGGACTTTGCTCCGGCCATGGCAATACCTAATTCCTGGCTTAAACGGTAGGGTCCGGCACCATACATCAATCCGAAATTAACAATTTTTGCTGTTCTGCGCATTTCCGGAATAACATCTTCCATGGTTACGCCGAATACATCACTGGCGGTTCTGGTATGGATATCATCACCGTTTTTAAAAGCCTTTACCAAAGCAGTGTCCTGGCTTAAATGGGCCATTATACGCAGCTCAATTTGAGAATAATCTGCAGAAAATATTTTCCAATTCTTAGTCTGGGATCGAAATGCTTTTCTGATTTCCCGACCTTCGATACTGCGTACGGGAATATTTTGAAAATTAGGATTACTGGAAGACAACCTGCCTGTAGATGCTGTAACTTGTGAAAAAGTGCTATGTATGCGTCCTGTCTCAGGATGTATTAGTTCAGGCAGGGCGTCCACGTATGTATTGCGTAATTTATTTAATTTTCGATACTCCAGCACTAAGGCAGGTAGAGTATGCTGATGTTTAAGCCTTTCCAGTACATCTTCTGCAGTTGAACGCTTTCTAATAGCCGGCAGCCCTTTAATATCAAATAGAATTTGGGCTAATTGCTGGGTGGAATTCACGTTAAAATCTGTACCGGCTTCGCGATGTATATCTGCCGTTAATCGAGCAATTTTTCCCACTAAATCATCAGACATAATTTTCAGCATATTTCGATCAACATATAAACCCTTAAACTCCATTTCCAAAAGCACAGGTAAAAGGGGCAATTCCACTTTTTGGAAAAAATCCTGTAAATTATCCTGACCGAGCCTTTTACCTAGCAATTCTGTTAACTGCAGGGCCACGTCAGCATCTTCAGCGGCATAGAAAGTGATCAAATCCAGATCAACTTCTGCCATGGAAATCCGGTTTCTGCCCCGTCCTATCAATTCTTCAATAGGAACCATGGTGTAGTTCAAATATTCCTTGCTCAGATTGTCCAATTTATAGGATCGGGTCTCGGGATTGACCAAATGAGCCGCCAGCATGGTATCAAAGGAAATACCATTCACCATAATGCCCTGCCTTTTAAGAATCAGGGCATCATATTTAATATTCTGGCCGGTCTTGGGTATGTTTGGATTCTCGAGCATATCTTGTAAAACTTCGAGAACAATTTCCAGATCGTTTTTTCCAAAAAGATTTTCCGCCTTATCTTTAAATAAAATTGGTATGTAGACACCTGAATTATTTTTAATAGAAAAGGATAATCCTACTATTTCTGCCAGCATTGGGTTTACAGAAGTAGTTTCCAGATCCAATGAGATTAGTGTACCCTCTGAAATAGAATCTGCAAAATCTTTTAAAGATGATAAATTCCGGATGGCTGAATAATCTTTATCCTGTCTTGCTTCAACATTCACACTGGGGATTTCTAACCTAATACTGCTCTGCATTCCACGAAACTCGAGTTCTTCAAAAATGGCCTTAAGGGCCGGATCATTAAAACCGTCCGTTTTCATTTCCTCCAGGTTTAATTCCAGATCCATTTCAGTATCTATGGTGACAAGTTCCCGGCTTAACAGGGCTAATTCTTCTCCATTTTGGAGACCTTCCCGGGCGCGTTTATTTCCAACCTCGTCCCCGTGGGCCAGGATTTCCTTTAATGATCCATATTGATTTAGAAGTTTTACCGCAGTTTTAACGCCAATTCCGGCGACACCGGGAATATTGTCCGATGAATCGCCCATCAAACCAAGTAAATCCACAATTTTTTCCGGCGGCACTCCCCATTTTTCTATAACACCTGCCCGATCATAAATTTTAAGCTCCGCCCTACGGCCGGAAGGTGAATAAAGAAAAATATGATCATTTATAAGCTGCATAAAATCTTTATCACCGCTAACAATATATACATCCAGCCCATTCTCTGCTGACTTTTTGGCCAGAGTACCGATAATATCATCTGCCTCCCAGCCCGGTTTTCTTTGAATTGGGATATTCATGGCCTCCATCAGTTTCCATAGCCATGGCAGCTGGGCCTGCAATTCTTCGGGCATTTTTTCTCTTGTGGCTTTATAGTCCGGATAGCGCTGATGACGAAACGTCTTTTCTTTTGAATCAAAAGCTGCCATCAGATATTCCGGTTTTTCATTTTGCAGCAATTTGATTATTTGATTCGTGAATCCAAATAAGGCTGATGTATGCATTCCCTTACTGGTAATCAGAGGGTTGCGAATCAAGGCAAAATGAGCCCGGTACAGCAGTGCATAGCCATCAACAAGGAACAGTCGTTTACGATTAGATTTTAAAGCAGACATGGAAGCTGGAAGTTAGACCCAATATTAATCATGACCTTTATAAAATCAGGAATTTAATTATCTTGGGTATTATTACAGGATTAATTCCGCACAGGACGACCTGTGGGGACAAAGTTAAAATGCAAAAACTACGGCGACTTTTTCCATACGCCGCACTTGACATAAAAATAGACCAGTTTATAATTTGTACATTATGGATAAATAGGCATTTCGTGTAGCCCCGGGCCAATAAAAAGACTGAAATCCATTGGCCTCATATCCATATCCATAGGTTGAATAAAGGCGATTAAATATATTATTTATTTTCAAGGTTAGTTCCAGGTCATTCCAGCGCAGCCTGGCTCCCAGGTCCATTAAAGAATAGGGTTTTATCATCGCTTCTTCCCGGTTAAGGTCATCAATATATGTTTGACCGATTGTTTTTAAATGGGCCATGAACTGCAGATCGGGGTGAAAACTGTAGTTTAAAATAAGGTTGAACAGGCTGGCCGGCGAGTTTGGCAAACTATTGCCATTTGTATAATTATTCATTTGAAGAGCACCATTTGCTTCCAGACTCAAACGGGAGTTAAAAACATGGGAAAATTCCCATTCTACTCCTTGATGAATAGTGGAATCAGCCGCATAATATTCATACTCCACTTCCTGTTTTACATCAATATTCTTTAGCTGTTCATTCAAATAATTAATGCGGTAATAATTAATACTGCCATGTCCTTTGCCAAAAGTGATATTTATGCCCATTTCCCAATCGTTGATAACTTCCGCCGCTGCCAAAATGGGTTCGCTCCAGACATCATCTGCATTAATAATCTGGTTATCTGCCGGTTCTTTCTGGGCTTTCCCGTAATTTATAAACCAGAAAAGACTGTCTCCCATGTGAACAACCATTCCGAGGCGTGGATTTATAAAATTCCAGTCTGCCTGCAGCTTATGCCCCTCTCCATGTACAATTACGTCCTGCTTAAGATTCCAATAATGGTTTTGAGTCTGTATATCAGCCATAATAACAAAAGGCGCATTATCCGGCGACCAGGCCAGGTGGGCAAAACCGGTTATTGAATTTTTACGGCCCACATAACGATAATACCGATACCACCCTTCTCCCAGATCAGATATTAATGCCGGATCGGAAAAATCTTTTACTTCTCCAAAATGATCGCCGCTATAAAACCGAATTTCCGCTCCCAGGTCGAAACGAATGATATTCTTATCCCATGTCAGGGTGGGAATTAAACCGTAATAGTTATTTTTAATCCATTTCCGCCGCAATAGATCAGTGGTCAGGGATTTTTCCTGGAGATCCGTATAGATATCATATTTATCAAGATTGTAAGTATAAAAATCGCGACCCAGTTTTTTTACTTCATAATAACCGCTTCCCAGTACTAAATAGCTCACATTTCTTAAATGAAAATTTCTAAAGGTAAACATTGTATTTAAGCTGTATATCTGCTGTAGAAAATTATCAGTAAATAAATCCGCCGTATTTGTGGATATACGATTACGCCTGTTATCTATATTTTCAAAGGCGATACCATCCCAGGATAATTTTGTATTTTCAAACCCAATCAAAACACGAAACTGGTTCGTCATATTTTTACTTTTACGCTCTATCCCCAAAAATAATGATCTTTGCTTACT
>JAZFSI010000175.1:0-5993 GCA_036446075.1 Fidelibacterota bacterium | reverse complement strand
CCACGCTGGTTTCTTTCAAGGCGATCAATTCACCGAGCATTTCTGCTCTTTTAATTATGGGGATCCCTTTTTCTTTCGCCGCTTTTAATTCCGGATTATCTTCCTTTACTGCGCTGGAATAAACAAGAACTTCGCAGTTTTCAATTTGATCTGATCCGTGCTGATTATAAATTTTGGCGCCCTTGTCTTTCAATGCCCGGATAATGGATGAGTCAGAAATGTCCGAGCCGGATACTTCAAAACCCTGGTTCAATAATAGTTCTGCAATTCCGCTCATACCAATACCGCCGATCCCGACAAAATGCACTTTATTTACTTTTCTAAACATGAATTGCGTCCAGAATATGCTTAACAATTTTACTGGTAGCCTCAGGTTGACCGAGAGCCAGACTGGCCGCAGCAAATGATTTTAATTTGGATTCATTTGATAATAATTCTTTTATCTGGATAATCAATGTTTCTCCGCTTAATTCTTTTTCTGTCAGCAGAATAGCGGCTCCTGCTGCTGCTGCTGCCTGGGCATTACGGTATTGGTGATCACCTGCTGCCGAAGCAAAAGGAATCAGAATGGATGGTTTCCCACACAGGGTAATTTCAGAAATTGTGAGAGCACCCGCCCGGGATATAATTAAATCTGCACAGGCATAAGCTTTGTCCATTTCCTCAATAAATGGTCTGATGCGAATTCCGTCACCCGCATATTTTTTATATTTTGGATAATTTAATTTTCCTGTTTGCCAAAGAATTTGAATATTTGCTTCCAGCAAGTCAGAATAAATTTCGGCAATGATTTCATTTAATAATATAGATCCTTGGCTTCCACCAAATATAAAAAGAGTTTTCTGCTTTGGATTCAAGCCGAACAAACGTTGTGCTTCCGGTCGATTACCATGTGAAATTTCTTTTCTGACCGGATTACCGGTCAGAATACTGTTGGAACCAGGGATAAAAGCCTCTGTTTCCTTAAAAGCTATGCATACTTTTTCTGCTTTTTCGGCAAACCGGCGGGTAGTGATGCCCGGGTAAGAATTCTGTTCTTGAATTATTGTAGGAATATTCCGCTTTTGAGCTATATAAAGGGGCATTGCGCTGGCATATCCTCCCGTTCCAATTACAACAGCCGGATTTATTTTTTGAAAAATATCCTTCATTTTCTTCCAGGAAAGCAGCAGTCTGAAGGGCAGTAGAGAATTTTTCCCCCAGGCTGCCGGGTTCCATCCCCGCTGCAGGCCGCGTATGGGCAGCAGACTGTAATCGATATTTTTTTCCGGGAATAAATTTGCTTCAAGTCCGAAAACTGATCCGACGTAATGAATTAATCCTTCCGGTTTTCTGCTCTGAATTTCAGCGCCAATGGCCAGAGCGGGGAAGAGATGTCCTCCCGTACCGCCGCCTGAAATTAAAAATTGTAAACTTTTAGCCATATAATTTTGGTTTCCATCCGTTTCGGTGCTGCACGGATCTTTTGGCCTGGCTGATATTCAATAGAATTCCCAGGCTGGCTAAGTTGACAACTAAACCGCTGCCTCCGTAACTGATTAAAGGCATTGGTAATCCCGTTGTTGGAACCAGACTGGTAACAACAGCAACATTAATGAAAGCATAGACAATAAAACTAAAAGCCAGCCCTACAGCCAGTATAACTCCAAAGGGATCTGTAGTATCTTTAGCAATCTTAATGCATCTTTGAAAAACCAGTAAAAACAGGGTCAGTATAAATATAACACCCAGCAGTCCTAACTCTTCTCCGATAATAGCAAATATAAAATCCGTGTGCGGTGTGGGCAGAAACAGGTTTTTTTCCATACTGTTGCCCAGTCCCAATCCCGTGAAACCTCCGTTTCCCAGGCTGATCAATGATTGCTGTATTTGATAACCAACAATTTCCTGATCCTGATTTTGATTATTATTAAATAGTGACCCGAGCCAATAAATAACTCTATCCATTCGATAGGAGCGCATGAGCATGACCGGAATTAGAATGGAGATAGATATCACTCCTGAAGCCAGGAGATGAGATAACCTGGCGCCTCCTAAAAATAACATAACAAAGCAAACCAGGCCAATCACTGCAGCAGTACTGAAATCGGGTTGAATTATTATCATTGATAATACTATACCTGTGAGAATCAGGGGCGGAAAAAAACCTTTATAGAAGTCTTTGATAGAAGAGCGTTTTTTATCAATATAATAGGCCAGGTAAACAATCATTGAGAAGCGGGCTAAATCGGAGGTCTGGATGGAAATAAATCCTATATCCAGCCAGCGGGCGGGAAAGGATATACCCTGGAAAATATAAATTAATTTCGTTAACATTAACAAAACCAGAGAACCGATTAACAAAACCGGGGCTGCTTTTTTCAAAAGTCTGTAATCCAGCAGCATAAAAAAGAACAAAGCAATTACACCGGCCAGCAGCCGTTTAAGATGGGATTGCAGAAACAGGGTATCAGTTGCACCTCTTGTTTCTTCCATGGAAATAGAAGAACTTGAGCTATAGAGCATAACTGTGCCGATGGCACATAATATAACGATTAATATCAAAAGGACCTGGTCGTATTTTTTGGTTATTATATCAAATTGTCTCATGCTTTCCGGTCCAATTCTTCAATTATTTTTTTAAAGGATTTTCCCCTTTCCTCAAAATTTAAAAATTGGTCAAAACTGGCGCAGCCCGGAGATAGTAAAACGATATCTCCGGGCTCAGCGCGCAGATAACTAATCTCAACTGCAGTTTTAAGGCATTCGGCTTTCTCAAGCCTTACCGCATCCCTGAGTGCAATGGAGATTTTTTCTCTCGCTTGCCCGTAAGCGATGATTCCCTTCACTTTGTTGTGGGTTTGTGGAAGGAGTTGGGTGAAATCCCCACCTTTGTCTTTTCCGCCCAGTATTAACAGAATAGGCCGGGTGAAACTATCAAGAGCAACTTTTACAGCTTCCAGATTGGTAGCTTTTGAATCATTATAATAAGTTACTCCATTAATTCTGGCTACTTTTTCAAGCCGATGTTCCACTCCTGGAAAGGTGGACATGACGTCTCTGATGTGAACCTTGGATATGCCCAGTATTTTGGCCGCAGTGGCGGCCGCCAGAGCATTGGCAAGATTATGCCGTCCGGGCAGGACGACTTGATCCAGATTAATCAGCGTGGCGTGCTTTTCATCGTAGATTTTTGTTTTATTAATATTAAAAATTTTCTTAATGGAAGAATTGAGTCCAAATGGCACCAGGGCCGCAGAAGTAGTGGAAAAACATTTTCTTAAGACGGGATCATCATCATTATAAATAATATAATCCCCCTTTGATTGAAGTTTTGCCATTTGCATTTTGGCCTCAATATATTCCTCCATATTTTTATATCTGTCCAGATGATCTTCGGAAATATTTAGATATACTGAAATAAATGGTTTGAAATGGAGAGTGTGTTCCATCTGAAAACTGGAAATTTCAAGAATAAAAACTCTTTTTAAATCCGGGGATATTATATCATGCAATACTTTTTCAGAGAAGGGGATACCTACGTTTCCTGCTAAAATTCCGTGGAAATTATTTGTTTGCGTCATTTTTTCCAGGAGTTTTACGGTTGTTGTTTTACCATTGGATCCGGTTACGGCAATAATAGGAGCCTTTGTGAACCAGCCGGCAAATTCTATTTCACTGACCAGGGGTATATTTTTTCGACGGCATTTGGATAGTATTTCTGCCTGCTGAGGAATGCCCGGTGAAACAATAACCAGATCTGAATCATAAATTTTACGATTTCCGCCGGTTTCGTAATTGATTTTATATTTATCTAACAGTTTGAGTGCCGGAGTTAACTGATCTGCAGACTGATTGTCGCTGACAAAAACATCAGCTCCCAAATGGGCAGCCAATATACCAGCGGCCAGACCGCTCTGGCCCATACCCAGAACAGTTACCCGGATATCTTTAAGGTCAATGGATCTTAAGTTTGTAAAATCAATCATCTGATTTTAAAAGTTGCGATTGAAAATAATGCCAGTAGAATTCCAATTATCCAGAAGCGGATCACAATTCGGCTTTCGGGCCAGCCTTTAATTTCAAAATGATGATGGATGGGAGCCATTTTAAAAAATCTTTTTCCTATACCGGACTGCCTTAGAGTCCAGCGGAAGTATCCGACTTGAATTAATACGGAAAGTGCCTCGGCCACGAAAACTCCGCCGATAATAATCAATAAAATTTCTTTTTTCAATAACATGGCCAGGGTTCCCAGGGCCGCACCTGTAGATAAAGAACCAATATCTCCCATAAATACTTCTGCCGGTGCAGCATTAAACCATAGGTAACCCAGACAGGCTCCGATTGCGGCAGCGCTGAAAATGGTTAATTCTCCTACGCCCGGTAAATAAATAATATTTAAATAACTGGAAAAATCAATCCTGCCGCTCATATATGCAATTACAGCAAAAACTGTAAAGGCAATTGCTAATAATCCTGCTGCAAGACCATCCAGACCATCGGTGAGGTTGACGGCGTTTGAGGTACCTGTGACAACCAGAATAACTAATAGAGGATAGAACATTCCAAAGTCGATTTCTATATTTTTTAAAAACGGAACAGAGGTGACAGTCCTGTAGTCGGCAAAAGCCGGGATATGGTAAACCCATAAACTGATAATGATACCCAGTGTTATTTGACCGATTAATTTGTATCTGGCCACGAGGCCTTTTTTCATTTTTTTGATGGTTTTAAGGTAATCGTCAATGAAACCAATCAGCCCCATCCAGACTACTGAAATAAGTATAATTTGAATGTAGGGATTGTAGATGTCGCTCAAGAGTAAAGTGGGGAGAATAATCGCTAATAATATTATTATCCCCCCCATTGTCGGCGTGCCCTTTTTAGATAAATGAGACTTGGGTCCATGATCCCGAATCTCCTCACCTATTTGGAATTGATTCAATTTGCGAATAATAAACGGCCCTACGATAAAACTTATCAGCAAAGCCAGAATCGCGGCGCTGGCGGCTCTGAACGTGATATATTGGATTATATTCAAAGGAGAAAAATGGTCACGTAATGGATAAAGCAGGCGGTATAGCATTAATTTTCCTGCAGTTTTTTAACGATTGTTTCCATAGCCAGACCGCGTGATCCTTTTATTAAAATTTTATCGCCGTTTTTGAGTATTTTCTTCAAATTCTTTAATAATGATTCTTTATCGTCGAAATGTTTGTGATAGAGACTGCCGTTAAGGGCTGAATCGGTAGCCCTGGTTTCAGAACCAATTGTTAATACAGCTGATAAACCGGATTGAATACATTTTAAACCTATATTACGGTGCTGTTCATAGGAATCCTTTCCCAGTTCAAACATATCTCCAAAAATGAATATTTTCTGGCCTCCGTCCTGCAGGGCCAGTAAGAAATCGATGGCTGAAAAAGTAGATTCCGGATTGGCATTATAGGTATCGTCGATTATAGTTAATTCCCCGAATTTAATAATTCGGCAGCGTCCCTCAAGAGGGCTGAAGGTTAATACGCGGCGCTTAATAATATCCCACCTAATTCCCAATTCCCGGGCGATGGCTGTGACTGACAGTACATTTTTTGCAAAAGAATTGTTTTGGGACCCTGTATTTATTTCATGAGCCTCGATGATTAAAATTAAAGTTCCATCCTGTTTTTGGAATATATCTGCGGAATAATCTGAATCAGACGAAAATCCAAAAGTGATAGTTTTTCCGGCTGTGTGTAATTTTTTAATGCGCTTGTCTGAAACATTGATAAAAGATAGGCCTGAATCCAATGCTTCAAAAAGTTCAGCTTTTGTCCGGGCTACATCTTCAATTGAGCCAAAACCTTCCAAATGAGCGGGAGCAATATTTGTAATAATTCCATGGGTCGGATTAGCTATCCTGCATAAACGCCCGATATCACCCCTTTGGCTGGCGCCCATTTCGAGAATTGAACAGGTGTGGTTCCTGTTTAAAGTCAGCAGGGTCAAGGGCAGGCTTACAGAAGTATTGA
>JAZFSI010000174.1:0-11293 GCA_036446075.1 Fidelibacterota bacterium | reverse complement strand
GTGGTTACCAGAGTCCGGTACGGGGAGGAAGACGTAGGTTTCCGGGTTATTCTGGAAGAGGAAATACGGAAAAAGCCGGGATATCTGGGGGAATTAAAGATTCCTAATCGCCAGGGTCGTCTGATTCCATTGAAGGAGGTCTCCGATTTCAAAATCAGCCCGGCTCAGTCAAGTTTCTTTCATTTCGAAGGAGAACGTGCCGTTACTATTTCCGCTGACCTGGTCCAGGGCGGTACCTTGACCCCGCTAGAAGCGACTAATGCAGTTATGGATCATTTTAATCTTAGCCAGGATTGGCCGGGATTGCAATTTGTTATGGGCGGCGAGGCCGAAGAACAGGCAGATTCCATGAAAAGCCTGTTAACGGCCATGGCCATGGCAGGTGCCGGTATTTATTTTGTTCTGGTCTTGCTGTTCAATTCTCTGACTCAGCCCATCTTGGTAATGTTTTCCATTCCTTTCGGCCTGATTGGGATTATCGGAGCTTTCGCTTTACATGGCCAACCCTTGGGTTTTCTGGCCACCATGGGCATCATCGGCATGATGGGGGTGGTGGTGAACGATTCATTGATTCTGGTTAATTTCATCAATGTGCGGCGCCAGGAAGCACCAGAGTCGAAATTTCTGCGGATTGTTGCCGAAGGCACTGCGGGCAGACTGCGGCCCATTATTCTTACTTCCATTACCACAGTTGCAGGGCTTTTACCAACAGCCTACGGACTGGGAGGTGATGATCCATTTATCGCCGTTATGGCCCTGGCTCTGGGATACGGAATACTCTTTGCCACGCCCCTGACCCTGCTGCTGCTGCCCTGCCTGTACATGATTCAGCATGATTTCGGTAATCTGCTCCGGCTCATCCCTAAATTTGCCCATTTCCGTTTTATTCCTAAACATGCAGGTTTGGAAGATTGGCAATGTGAGGAATGTGAAGTAAAACTTTTAAAATAATAATATTTGAAGAAATATTTTACCAGATGAAATTTTACCTGTAACCTGAAATTAGGAACGCATATATTTAAACTGATCTTGGTTCCGGGTATAATTAAATAAATGTAAAGTTTTCAAGATCCTTAAGCAGGAGGTATTCGTTATGCAGGGATTATTCCATTTTTTTGCCAAACGACACATGTTGGCCAATCTGGTCACTCTTATGTTAATTGTAATGGGTGTAACCACTTTATCCACAATCAAAAGAGATATCTATCCCCATGTTGAATTTGGCATAATGAGCATTGTTACTCCCTATCCCGGTGCTTCTCCCGAGGATGTTGAACTCAACGTAACTAATAAAATTGAAAAGGAATTGAAAAGTGTAACCGGGATTGACAGAGTTACTTCCCTTTCCATGGAAAATGTATCCATTATAAGTGCTTTTGTCAAACCCGATGAAAGTGATCAAGAAAAAATAATGGCGGAAATCCGGGAAGCGGTTAACCGGGTCACAAATTTTCCCGAGGAAGTTACGGAATCACCGAAACTGACCGAACTTAAACAAACCAATCCTGCCATAGAAGTGGGATTATCAGGCGATATCCCCTACCGGGAATTAAAGGAATTGGCCAGATTATTCGGAAAAAAACTGGAGGATATTTCCGGCGTTTCGCACCTGGAAAAGTTCGGATACAGGGCGAGAGAAATCAAAGTAGAAGTCATTCCGCAGGCGATTGAAAAATATCAAATACCAATGGGAGAAATTACTACAGCTATTATGCGGCGCAATATTCAAGCCACGGGCGGTTCCATGGAATCTTACACCAGTGATAAAAATGTAGTTACTCTGGCTCAATTCCGTAATCCACAGGAAGTGGGGGACGTTATTGTGCGTTCTACTTTTGACGGACCTGTTATTAAAGTAAAAGATTTGGCCATCATAAAAGATGATTTTGAAGATCAAAGAATAATTTCCAGAATGGACGGCAGAACTGCTATTTCCTTTGCAGTCTATGTGAGCGAAATTGCCGATGTTATCCGCACCACAGATGCAATTAAAGAGTTAATTGTACAGGAAAATAAGGGTATGCCCTCAGGGGTCGAGATTAAATACGGCAGCGATACCTCTCGCTCAATTCGGAACAGTTTTACTGTGGTGATGATAAACGGACTGCTGGGACTTGTATTCGTGGTAATTATTTTAACCCTTTTTCTAAATACCCGGATTGCCTTCTGGGTGGCCCTGGGTATTCCCGTGAGTTTATTAGGTGTTATTTTTCTACTACCCCTTTTTGGCGTTTATCTGGATACTATTTTGTTAACAGGGATGGTACTGGTGATCGGAATCATTGTTGATGATGCTATAATTATTGCCGAAAATATTTCCCGGCGCCGGGAGCTGGGAGATGAACCGCTGGAAGCCGCAGTCAATGGAATTAAGGAAGTTTTCAACCCTGTATTGACTACCATTCTGACTACTTTTCTGGTATTTGCACCCATGTTTTTTATGCCGGGCATCTTTGGCAAATATCTTACTGTTATTCCATTGGCCATCAGCCTGGCCCTGTTTGTGAGCCTGTTTGAAGTTATCGTAGCTCTTCCAGCCCACATGGTGCCCGGATTAAAAAAGAAATCCGCCGAAACCACCAGCAGGGAATGGTTCAATGTTTTAAAAACCGGTTGGGAAAAAATCGTCTATAAAATTCTTAAGCGAGTATGGATACGGTATATTTTAATTTTGTTATTCATTACTGCTCTGATCGGATCTTTCTGGTACGCAGGTAATTATATGAAATTTATAATGTTTCCTTCGGAGCGGGCGGAAACATTCTGGGTATCCATTGAATTACCCATCGGGACACCCCTGACAACGACCTCCGACCGGATACGGGAAATAGAGGCCATAATTGCCCAAATACCCGAAGATGAATTAGCATCGTACGCAACCCGGATAGGGACCAATATTTTTATTAATGCCGAAAGTGAAAATTACGCCATGATGTTTGTGAACCTGACTCCTTACGCCAACCGCAGCAGATCCGCTGACGAAATTGTGGAAGACGTACGTCAAAAGACTGATCAATTACAGGGATTTGAAAATATTATATTTGCCATTAATACGGGAGGACCCGGCGTAGGAAAACCAATTAGTATAATGCTGGTTGGATCCAACGATAGTTTGCGGACAGGACTTGCTGATGCAGTGGAAACATTTTTGGCCCAGACTCAAGGAGTGAAGGATATCAACCGGAACGACAAACTCGGAAAAGAACAGGTGGAAGTAATTATAAACTATGAAAAACTGGCACGCCTGGGCTTGACTGTTGCAGATGTGGCCCAGAATGTTCGTATTGCTTATGACGGTGAGGTAGTAACAAGTGTTCGTTATGGCGACGAAGATGTGGATTTCCGGATCATGATTCAAGCAGAAGCACGGCGGCAGTTAAGTTACCTGGAGGAACTGCGTATCCCCAATCGCCAGGGACGCTTGATTCCTTTGAAAGAGGTTGCAGTTCTGAAAACGGGTCCGGGAAAAGCCGACTACCGCCATTATAATAACGAACGAACCGTCACTATTGAAGCCGATATAGTTCAGGACGAAGCCACTCCCATGGATGTCATCCAACAGGTTCTCGATCATTTTAACCTGGACCGGGATTGGCCTGGATTACAAATTCTCAAAGGAGGAGAAGTAATGGAAACCGAGGAATCAATGGCCGGATTGCTTAGAACCATGATGATCGGTTTGGTAGGTATCTATTTTCTCCTGGTGCTTTTGTTCAATTCCTTAACCCAGCCATTGCTGGTCATGGTGGCCATTCCCTTCGGAATAACTGGTGTTATCGTCACTTTTGCCCTGCATGGACAGCCCCTGACTTTTACGGCAACCATGGGGATTATTGGATTGATCGGGGTAGTAGTAAATGACAGCCTGGTCATGGTTAACCATATCAATGACTTATTACGTAAAAAAAGCGGCGAAGCAATGGCCAAAATTGTTGCCCTGGGTACAGCGGATAGACTAAGAGCCATAATCATGACTACACTTACTACTGTAGTAGGGCTTTTACCCCTGGCTTATGGTTTCGGGGGAACTGATGCTTTCATGGCACCCATGGCCATGGCCCTGGGTTTCGGTTTGTTATTTGCAACTCCCTTGACCCTGGTCTTGATTCCCTGCCTATTTATGGTTGGCCAGGACATATTGGGTATATTTAATTTTTTAAAAAAAATAGTTAAAAAATGATGCAAAAAGAAAACGTGGATTAGGATTCTCCGATCTAATATGGTATTTAACCATGTTATTCAAGTTTACCCAAATCTCACAATATCAATAGTTAGAATTCGTAAATACAGAAGGAGATAATCATGTTCACTGGATTTAATCGGAATCACAAATTATTGCACCTGTTTTTAATATTGATTTTTCTATTTTTATTACCCGGCTCTTTAAATGCACAGCAAGTAATAGGACTATCAACTGGATACAGTTTTTTCCCATCAGTTAAAATTGATGTTCCAGAAGAATATATTGGAGGTGAAAAAGTTCAAACCAGAATATCTACAGTCGGTTTGGCTTTCCCTATTGCTTTTAAAGAGGGCAAAATTCTCATATTGAACAATCTGGGTTACAGACGTGTTGACTTTGAATGGGAAAATGCTCCGGAAAATACTACAGCTTCAACCTTGGACCGGGTTATTTCTATAAATTACACCATGTTTATGCTGGACTCTCTCTCTGAAAAATGGACTATGGTAGCCGCTATAACTCCTGGTCTGGCTTCGGACTTTAAAGCAGACAAAGTCACATCCGATGATTTTACATTACAGGTTATTTTTGGATTCATTCGAAAACACAGTAAAAACTTCCAATTGGGTTACGGTTTAGCCTATATGCGGGATTTCGGCCGACCCCTGCCCCTGCCTTTCATTTATTTTGATTGGAAAAAGGGAGAAAAACTCAGTGCCAAAGGATTGGTTCCCGTTGATATGGCCTTATATTACAAACTGCATCCCAAGCTTGACCTGGGATTGGCCTTCAGAATCAGTGGAGATCGCCACCATGGAGATCCAGATATATATAGTGGAACTGATAATCCTCAATTGGAATATTCTGAGGGGACTTTAAGTCCCTCCCTGAATATTCATCTGCTGCCCTGGCTGCATCTTAATCTTGAGGGGGGTTACGCTCCTTACAGAAATTTTAATTTCCTGGATGGTGATGAATCTGCGGGTGATTATGATTTGGAAAAAACAGCTTACTACCGGGTCAATTTAATACTGGGAATGTAGAAAATTATGTACAACCACAAAAAACCTGAGTCTCAAATCAATATGTAGATAAACCGGTAAATTCCTGGATTCGATATATTATTGTTTTAGTAATCGAGCTATCTTGGAATTTCTCGTAGTCGGCCGTGTAATAGTTCCCGTTTTGGTTAAACCAGATTTTATCAAAATAATTTGTAATATCCCGGGTCAGTTCAGATGAAGTCAGAGTTTTGATCAGTACTTCCGATTCCAGATTATAATTTTCTAAATTTTTTCTGGTCAAATTTGTCGAACCGAGCATAATTACCGCCTTCCCGGAATCTTTTTTGATTAGAATCAATTTTGTATGAAACTGTTCTCCGTGGGTATGGTACCAGCGTATATTAATTTTGCCTTTTGATTTTTTTACGAATTCATTTGCAACAGGCCGGTTCGGCAGGCCATTGCGGGGATAACCGAATGCATCCTTATTGGGATCAATGATTAAACGAATATCTACCCCTCTTTCGGCAGCCTTCAGCAATGTTCTGATAATATCCCGGTTTGAAAAGTAAAACATGGCAATAGAAATTGAATCACCGGCCGCAGTTCCAGCCAAATTAATCATCAAATTATCTTTTGTCTGTTTTTCCGTAAGAAACTGAATGGATGTATTTCCTTCTGCAGACGAAGTTCCGAATGTCAGTTCAAATAAAAAATCACCCTGGAGCGAATCATTGGAAAAAGCAGCAACCAATTTTTCCGTAGCATAAATTTCTTTCCAGAATTCACCTTCGATTTTTACAGCCACGTTAGAAAAAGCGGAACTTGCACTATGGGGATTAGCCGAAGTAATTAAAGATATAATTTTACCATGGTTATCGGCCAGGGCTACTTTACGGTGGTTGGCCTTTAAATTGAAAAATGAAAAATAACTTCTTAAAGTTACTTTTTGTTCATGTTTCGAAAAGGGATGCGGGAATAATCCATATTTATCCGAATTCCCGAACCATTGAATAAAAGTTCTCCAGATGGGAGAATAGAGAGGTGTGCTGTCTCTCAATTTTTTTAAATCCGCATAAATTACATTAATTCCGGCTGCCTCGATTGATTCCAGGTTTTCAATTTTTGAACCGCCGTAAAATGTATTAATGGGATCGGTGATAAAATCAATTTTAATGTCCGGGAAGTCAGTTTTCTTTTTAATAAGCTTCTGCGCTAATTCAGAGGAAAGTTCTCGATATGAGAAATCAACAGGTCCTTTATATGAATTAAATAGAAATGCATCAATCAGGATATAATGTTCTGCGCTGTCAATTAAGGCGATCAGGCTTTCAAAAATTTCCTGATCGTGTACATAATTGCTGTCCGAATCTATATATGTTAAATCATTGAGAAAAATTATGTCTGCGGGGCTTACGTTTAATATCTCACTGCTGTAATTTACACCTTCCGGTAAAGGTTTTATGGTTTGATAAAACCCGACAAATGATAACCATATAAGAATAATTTGAATGCTGTTCATTTTTTTTAATGTTTAATGCGAATCCAATATTGCAGTAATTTAAGGCCGGAATAAAGAGATTTTTTAAAAACAATAATTTTTAGCAGATTTCATGAAAACTAAGACAGAAGATTATCTTATTCATCCGGAAAATAATAATATTGATATTTTACGTCTGGTTTTCCATTCTCTATATTTTTATTTTCAAAAGCGAGGGGTATCCTGAATTCAATTTCCAAATCATTGTTATTACTTTCAATATTGGGACTGTTGATACCTGGGAGTTTTGCACAGGAAACTTCTGGGGATAAACCCAGAATTGGATTGGTTTTGAGCGGGGGCGGCGCCAAGGGGGCAGCCCATATTGCAGTATTGAAGGCCTTGGAAGAGCTGGAAATTGAAATTGATTATATCGGCGGTACCAGCATGGGCAGTTTTGTCGGTTTCCTCTATGCTGCCGGATATGACGCCGATCGAATTAAAGAAATATTTTATAAGATAGATTGGCCAAAAATATTTTTTAACGATAAAATTCCCCGACGCAGTCTTTCTATGGAAGAAAAAAAATATGACGGTCGTTATATCCGCGCTTTTCCGATTAGAAACTGGCAGATAGAATTACCCAGCGGGTTAGAATCAGGGCAATCACTTTCAAGTTTAATTGCACGTTTATCCTGGCCGGTCAATCATGTAGCGGATTTTAAATTATTACCCACACCTTTTCTGTGCCTGGCTACTGATCTTGAGACCGGTGAAGCCGTTGTCCTGGATAGGGGTTTTTTACCTGATGCCATCCGGGCCAGCATGGCCTTCCCGTCGGTTCTGGCCCCAATTGAAATCGACGGCCGTTTGCTGGTGGACGGCGGTTTAGTCCGGAATCTGCCCGTTTCCGACGTAATTGAAATGGGCGCAGATATTATCATCGCCGTAGATGTCAGTGCCCGGTTATATGAAAAAAAAGAACTTAATTCCGTTTTAAATATTTTAGAACAAATCGCCAGCTACGAAGGTGCCGCTTCGACCGCCCGGCAGAGAAATTTAAGCAACATCTTAATTCAACCGGATATCGAGGGTTATACAGCCGACAGCTTCAGCGCTTTGGATACTATATATGCCCGCGGTAATCAGGCTGTCGATAAAGTGTATTCCAGGCTGAAAGCTCTATCAGATTCTTTGAAAAAGTTTACTTCCAATAATGTTAAATCAATCCCCCTCTCTGAATTCAGAGCAATTTATATTGAAAAAATTAAAATTGAGGGATTAAATAAAGTATCCCCGGCAGAATTACTGGGAAATCTGCGGCTTAAACCCAATTCGTGGATCACACCTCACGAGCTGGAGGATGCCATTGAAAGAACCTTCGGAACACAATATTTCAAACATGTGAATTATAAATTAGATCAAATCGAAGGCGGTGTAAATTTAATTATTCGCGTTGAGGAAGAACCTGATAATTTTTTTAATATTGGTCTGCATTATGATTCTGACATGAAATCATCTGTTCTGCTTAATACTACCGTCAGAAATAAACTTGGACCGGGCTCAAGGCTGTCCCTGGACTCCAAACTCAGTGAAAATCCTACAATGATATTTTCATATTTTATTCATACTAATTTAAAACCACAGCTGGGTTTTGGTTTTGAAATTCTATACAATAATTTTGACGTTCCAATCCGGAATTATGAAGATGGTGAATTAATCAATGTTTTTGACTATTCTATTTATGCTGCGGAAATAAAAATTCAGACAATTTTCTCTAACAGGTCAACGCTGGGTTTTGCAATTCAAAGATCAATTTCATCTGTAAAACCAATTTACGGTCCGGATACAGATAATTTTAAGCCTGATATCTACAATTTCTATTCTTTTCTTAATTTTGATACTTTTGACCGGGCTTTTTTCCCCCGCCTGGGACACCAGGGTTATGCTGAGAAAGGCACTATTAGCAATAAATATACGGAATCAGAAGAAAAATATAGAGGTTCGGCGGAAAGATATTTATTTTCCATATCCAATTATTTTCAAATACACCCTAGAATTTCATTGTTTTTAAACTTATATGGTGGAAAAATCACAGCAGATGCCGGCCCCAGTGATTACTTATTTTGGATTGGCGGCCCCATTCAATATGAAAATACACTGATTCCCTTTGTAGGCCTTAGATTCATGGAATTTTCCACAAAAGAATTCAACATCATACAGCTGGGTTATCAAATTGAGCCCTTGAAAGATAAATTTGTTAATATCAGATATAACTGGGGTAAGGCAAAGCCGTTAAATAATCAGACTGGTCTTGCCATGGACGAGGTGTCACTCAGGGGTATTGGGATAAGTCTGGGTATGTTAAGCCCCATAGGTCCAATAGAATATTCCCTGATGAAAGAGGGAAAAAAAGGGAATTATCTGACTCATTTCAGTATTGGATACTGGTTCTAGTGTCATGTCAAGTTTTTCAGCAAAAAGTCGTAGGAATTTTAACCTGTTAACAAGGCGAAAATTTTCAGAATAGCCGTGGCTATGGTTAAAATTTTCAACGAAGTTTGCAGCCAAAAGAACAAGACTTGGTTGCGCCAATACAGGCTTGAAATGACACCAGGCTGTATCGTGTTAAGGTCCTAGTCCAGCTGCAGGTTCATTTTATGGAAACCTTTCTTGAAAATTTTAATTATCGCTACGATTATGCAAAAAGTTCGTCTTGTTAACAACAAAACTCCTGCCGGAATTTTTCTCAAAATCCCGGCAGAACACCGGATTTGTTTAATAAATTTTCGATCAATCAGTGTTTTATTTCTTTCATTTTTATTGATTATATCAGCCTGCAGTGACAATCCCGGAGAATCAAAAACTGAAAATAACCGGACAATTACCATTTTATATACAAACGACGAACATGGCTGGATTGAGGAATCTAATGAATCAGACGGTGCGGCAAAACTCCTGGGCCTGTGGCAGACCGAAGAAGGATATACGAAAAATGGTGATTTTTTAATATTAAGCGGCGGTGATAATTTCACCGGTCCTGCAATTTCTACCTGGTTTAAGGGAGAATCCGTGGTTGAGGTTATGAATGCCATAAAATATGACGCAGCCGCCATCGGCAACCATGAGTTTGACTTTACTGTGGAGAATCTGCGGGATAGAATTGAACAGGCAGATTATCCTTATCTATCAGCAAATATTTTTGAAAAATCTACTGACCAAAGAGCAGATTTTGCCATTCCCTTTGTTATTAAAGCAGTAAATGATGTAACCGTCGGCCTGATTGGCCTAACTACCACAACTACATCTTATTCAGCATTTCCTGCCTATGTTTCAGATTACGATTTTACCGATTATACAACTGCTTTAAAAGAAGTTGTACCTCAAGTGCTGGCGGAGGGAGCAGATTTATTAATACTGGTCGCCCATATTTGCTATTTCGAATTGATCGATCTTATACCTCTGGCGCAGGAACTGGGACTATCAGTTCTGGGCGGAGGCCATTGCAACGATCTCGTAGGTGAAATGATAGACGGTATAGCCATAATTGAGGGCGGGAAACATCTCCAAAGTTACGCCAAGGTTGAAATTATCTTTGATACCGAGACGAATTCGATTATAGAAATTATCCCCGGTGTATTTAATAACCAGGCCGGATCACCGGCGCCGGAGATTGAGAATATTGTATCACTTTGGAAAGCAAAAGCAGACGCAGAACTTTCAGGGATAATTGGTTATGCACAGCAGGAAATTACTGTGGACTCCCCGGCTCTGTATAACCTGGTAACTGATTCCTGGCTGTATGCTTACCCTGCAGCCCATATCTCAGCCACAAATGCAGGTGGAATTCGTCAATCAATCCCTCCCGGAAATATTACTAAAGGTACAATTGTGGGCGTTTTGCCATTTCAAAATAATATTATTGAACTGGAATTAACAGGCACTCAGATAATTGAAACCACACAATACCTGATTGTGGGAGGCCTGACCAGAACTAATGGTTATTTCCTTGCTGATAATACACCCCTCCAGGCTGATTCAATTTATAGAGTTTTAACCACGGATTATTTATATTCCAGACCGGATTTTAATTTTTCACTTTACGACCCTGACCCGTTCTACACGGGCCTGAATTACAGCCAGCCCACCATTGATTTTCTAATACAGCTGAATACATCATCTGCAGATCCCCTTGATAACTATCTGGATGATACTGTAAGATGATTGATAAAATCTTCGGTTTTCAAATGCCGATCCGGCAGAGGCGGATATATCTATGTATAAATTCATTAGAGCAGGCGCACATAGATGAGTGCTGAGCGATCATCATTCTCGATTGATGAAATATCAAAGCAGGTCAGCAGGCTGTTCGGCCTGGAAGGCAAAATTGTTATATTACCCGGTTATTATAATCAAAATTTTCTGCTGGATTGCGGTCCCGAGGGAAAATTCGTGATTAAAATCGCGAATCCAAATGATTCATTTGAAGTTCTGGACCTGCAAAACACAGCCCTGGAACTTCTTAAAGATCGGCTTTCTCTTTTAAATGTTCCCCGCGTGATTAAAGCGCTGAATGATCAAGTTATATTACCGCTTACGGGGCACAATGGCGAAAAATACAAGCTG
>JAZFSI010000173.1:0-2422 GCA_036446075.1 Fidelibacterota bacterium | reverse complement strand
CAGAAGAATTAAGTTCATATCTCAACATTCTGGGACAAAAAGAAATATTAAAAATTTTATTGGAGCTGGATCATGAGAACCGGGAAATATATCAAAAAGCCTTAAAAAGTATCCCCTAATAAATTTATTCTGTTAATTCAATTCAGGAATTATTTCAGACGACTTTTTTTTCCTGAGCAAGAAATAATTAAAAACAACACTGCCTTTATATACATTTTTTAAAAATTCTCTATCATTTATTAATCGTAAGGCCTGCACTTTTTTCCTTCTCTGCCAAATAATCCGGGGATGAAAAATTATCCATAATTGAGCTTGAAAAATTGCCGCAACATGTGAAAAATCAAATAAAACCAGGGCCTGGACAGCGGCAGCCCATTCCAGAATATAACGCAGGGGAAAAAGGTAAAGTGTAAGCGGTAAATTATAATTTGATAATATCATGAGTAGATTATTGCGATGGTTCAAATACAATTTCCGGCGTGAAACGGGAAGCGTGGCCGCGTTTTTATGATAAACTACTGAACTGGGCACTGCCCAGACCTGAATTCCCAGCAGATGCAGGCGCCAGCATAAGTCTATTTCCTCCATGTGGGCAAAAAAAGTTTCGTCAAATTTACACCCTGCCTCGAAAGCGGAAGCTCTAATCATTAATGCTGTTCCGCTGGCCCAGAATATTTCTCTATTTCTATCGTATTGACCACGGTCCAGTTCTCTTGTATTAAATACTCTGCCTCTGGCAAATGGAAAAGCAAGAATATCCAGCCAGCCTCCCGCACCGCCGGCATAATCAAATATATCCTGCTTAAAATAATTTAAAATTTTGGGCTGGCATACTCCGGCTTCAGGATTTTGATCAAGAAAAGCTGCCAGATGCTCAAGCCAGAGAAAATCCTGAATAGTGTCATTGTTTAAAAACACATAATATTCTCCACTGGCCGCATCCGCCCCGCGATTACAGCCTCCGGCATAACCGTAATTTTGGTCGTTTTCCAATAACTTAATTTCCGGGTAATTGCTGCGCACCCAATCCGGACTGCCGTCACTGGAGTTGTTATCAACCACAACAATTTCATAATTCTTAAAAGAAGATTTTTTGATTGATTCAAGACATTCGGAAAGAATTTCGATTCCGTTCCAATGGGGAATAATTATGGAAACTTTTATTTTTTTTTGAGTCATGGGAGAAACTAGGAAATACTATAACATATTGATCTAACCTGATGTCAGGCTTTCAGCAAAACCAGGTTTTGGTCTTTTACCCAAATTTGGCGCGATTCCAGGGTTATTCCTTTAATTCTTCCAAAAGTTTTTTTGCCACAGGATCATTGGGATTGCGATCCAGCCACCCGGCTAAGATTAATTCGGCCTCTTCCACCTGCCCCATTTTTTTATACGTAAAGACCAGGGCCGAAACGAGTTTAGAATAGGAGGCACTCCATTCTTCCCAAATATTATTATTTACAGTTTTACCATTTTCCCGAGCCTGCTCCATATTCAGATAAGTAAAATACAGATCTTCAAAAATTCGTTTTCCTATTTCTATTGAATCTAATTCAGATACATAAACTTGACCAAAATCAATTCGATCTCTCAAATTCAGATCTTTTCTGGTCATGAGATCATCCATTATGGTTTTCAATTGAGATTTCTGTCCTAATTCTCCGTATATCCTGCCGACTTGATAATATAGATCTTTTGAATCAAAAGGGATGGTAGACACGGGTATATTATCTGCCATTTTATCCAAAACGACCAGGGCTTTTTTCTTGTTTTCAAGTGCTTCTTCAGAAGTTTTATCGCCCCTTAAATCCAGATCCCGGAAGCGTAAATAATAGTGGGCGGCCAGCTGCATGTAAGCCGAACGAATATTCTGCAGCAATCTTACGTTAGTCAGGGGAAAATAATATATTTCTGCCAGACCCAGATTTCTGAATAGATATCCCTGTTTATAAAAGCGGGACCAAAGGTCTCCTTCCAAATCTTTCCATTGGGCGGCAGAAAAATCCTTATTCCAGGTTTCAGATCCATTTTCCGTAATAAGATTTGCCCACATTTTTTCCGGATTAATGGGCATGTTCCGACTCACTTTATGGCTTTTAACCCTGTAAACCAGACCTTCCATTTCCAAAAACGGGTCCAGTCCTAAGCGATTGGACCCGGGGACAGTTACGGCAAAATAAACCGGATAATTCCCCTGACTGTCCAGAATAATACGCAAAATCATCATATCCTTTACCATTATGGCAACATTTCCGAATGTCGGCTTAATTTCCCATTTCATTATACCCTCAGGATTTTGACTGTCTCTCCCGACGGGAATACTGACCAATCCTTTTGGATTTCCTTCGGGGGGCCAGGGCATGAGACCGGATGCAATAGTAGTAATTTGATCGTCGCTCATATGTATAAAATTCGTCTCTTC
>JAZFSI010000172.1:0-2474 GCA_036446075.1 Fidelibacterota bacterium | reverse complement strand
AATCCAATTCGCAGAATCCTGCTTAAACACCCCGAAAATGCTTATCACAGCAGCGCAGAAATTTCCGCTCAATGGAAACAATTAAACTATATATCCGCACCGGATTATGATCAGGCCCGGAATGACTATGATCATTTCGTCAGTTTGCTGAATTTATTTAATATGGAGATAAATTTTCTTCCGAAAGCTGATTCCACCGGTCTTGACTCTATCTATACGCATGATCCCTGTATAACCACAAATGGAGGAATTGTTCTCTGTTCCATGGGAAAGCCCGAAAGAGCAGCCGAACCCGAGGCCTTGGGAGATTTTTTAACCGGAATTGGAATTCCAATCCTGGGAAGCATAAAACCTCCCGCCACCCTGGAAGGCGGTGACGTGGTCTGGATCGACGAAAGAACCGTGGCGGTTGGAGAGGGATACAGAACTAATGCAGCCGGTATCAGTCAATTTCGCGAATTATTGGGAGACCTTGTGGATGATTTAATTTCTGTTTCTCTGCCGCATTGGGACGGTCCGCTGGAATGTCTGCACCTCATGTCTAATTTAAGCCCTGTAGATCATGACCTATTTCTGGTGTATTCCCGATTGCTGCCTATAAACTTTAGGAATTACCTGCTGGATAGAAACATTCAATTGGTGGAAGTACCAGACACAGAATATGTTTCAATGGGATGTAATGTATTAACTGTATCCCCGCGAAAATGCATAATGCTGGCCGGAAATCCGATTACCAGACAGCTTTTACAGGCAGAAGGTGTTGAAATCCATACTTATTCCGGGGCGGAAATATCTATTAAAGGAGCCGGCGGTCCCACATGTTTGACCAGGCCATTATTGCGTACCGTTAATTAATTCCTCATCATTTTAGCATGTTTAATATTTACCGGTCTATCAATTTAAGGAACTATTTCACAAAAAAAACAGATCGAATGGGCAAAACTTATTAATTGGCTGCATTCATCAATTTTTAGTATAGAAGTAGGATAACAAGTCTTTGTAAACTTCTCTTCATTTTCTGGGATAAATACAATCAATCTTCATGAGTTACGATTTTAAAACATTAGAAAAAAAGTGGCAGGCATATTGGGAAAATAATAAGATTTTCAAGACCGAAAATGATACTTCCAGACCAAAATATTATATACTGGATATGTTTCCGTATCCTTCCGGAACAGGATTGCATGTTGGGCATCCCCTGGGTTATATAGCCACGGACATTTTAGCTCGTTATAAACGCATGCAGGGCTTTAATGTGCTTCATCCGATCGGATGGGATGCTTTTGGTCTGCCTGCAGAACAGTATGCAGTTCAGACCGGTACCCATCCTGCTGCAACGACCGCAAAAAATATCGACAATTTCCGGCGTCAGATCAAAATGCTCGGTTTTTCCTACGATTGGGACAGGGAAATAAATACTACAGATCCAGGTTTTTATAAATGGACTCAATGGATATTTCTGCAGCTGTATAAAAAAGGATTAGCCTACCAGGCGAAAGTCCCGGTGAACTGGTGCCCCGAATTGGGTACTGTGCTGGCCAACGAAGAGGTGATCAACGGAAAATCAGAACGCGGAGCCCATCCCGTTTTCAGAGTTCCCATGAAACAATGGATGCTCAAAATTACTGATTATGCAGAATCTCTGCTGGCAGGATTAGACACACTGGACTGGCCTGAAAATATAATGGAATTACAGCGCAATTGGATTGGCCGCAGTGAAGGTGCAAAAATTGATTTTTCCGTCTCCGGGGAAAAAGATATAATTTCTGTATTTACAACCCGCCCGGATACATTATTTGGTGCCACATACATGGTTTTGGCGCCCGAACATCCCCTGGTTCCTAAACTGACTATTTTAAAGCAAAAAAGCGCTTTAAAAAAATACAGGGAACTGGCCAGTAGAAAATCTGATCTGGAAAGGGGGGAGCTGACCAGGGAAAAAACTGGAATCTTTACTGGGTCTTATGCCGTAAATCCTGCAAATAAGCAAAAAATTCCCATCTGGATTGCTGATTATGTATTGATGTCTTACGGCACAGGCTCAATTATGGCTGTACCCGGACAGGATCAGAGAGATTGGGATTTTGCCAAAAAATATGATTTACCCATTCTACGCACAGTCCAGCCTAATAAAGGTTTTAAAGGCGAGACCTATACTGGAGATGGACCGGCGATCAATAGTGATTTTTTAAATGGCCTCAATATTGCACCAGCCCAGGAAAAAATATTGACCTGGCTTAAAAATCGTAGTATTGGTAAAAAAAGAATTAATTATAAACTCAGAGACTGGCTGTTTTCCCGCCAGCGGTATTGGGGCGAACCTTTTCCTCTAATCCATACAAAGTCAGGCATAATGCCTTTAGATGAAGGTGATCTGCCCCTGAAACTGCCGCAGATCGAAAAATATGAACCGACAGGTACCGGTGATTCACCTTTAAAAAACATTAAAGACTGGGTGGAAGTAAAAGATGATC
>JAZFSI010000171.1:0-7363 GCA_036446075.1 Fidelibacterota bacterium | reverse complement strand
TATTCCGTGCATTCCGGTCATTTGTGCTGTTTGGATATTAATTTTAAGATCATCTATAAAAACAGCTTCATTCCCTGAAACACAGGCTTGTTTCAAGGCGTATTCAAAAATTTCCAAATCCGGTTTTCGGCAGCCTGCTTCATATGAATAAATAGTTCCGGAAACAAAGGGCATGAAAGACGCTTTTTCATTCAATTCTTCTATGTGCCGCGGGTTTGTATTTGATAAAAGCCAGATAGAATATGATTTCGATAAAAGTTTTAAAATTTCGACAGCTTTACTTTCTTCTCCCAACAGCAATTGCCAGCCCTGCCAAAAGTGAGATTTACTTATGGGTGTTTCCCGGGGCCAGGCCTGCCTTATTTCTTCAAAAAATTTTGTTTCGGACAACCGGCCGGATTCGTACTTATTATGAAGAGGGAGAGGATAAGATTGTTTTGCCTGCTCTGGTGTTTGACCACTATTAACAGCCCAGAAATTTATTGTACGCTGGGGGTGAATGTCTAACAATACACCTCCAATATCAAAAAATATGGTGCTTATGGCCACAAATAAATTACCAGGCGAATGGTCCGTCAACTATTTTCCACATGTACCAGGCCACGAGCGTTCGGTAGGGTCTCCACTTTTCGGCTTCCTGTTCCATTTTCAAGGCGTTGGGCATTTCCTTCAATTTGCAAAAATGCATAAATCCTTTTTGAACCCCCAGGTCGCCCAAGGGGAATACGTCAGGCCTGTTTAGAGTAAACATGAGAAACATGTCTGCGGTCCATTGGCCGATTCCCTTGACCTGGATTAATGCCTCACTGACCTCTTCATCGGTCATACCTTCGAATTCGGTAAATTTTAATGTCCCGTTTTTAATTTTTTCCGACAGATCGCGGACATAATTAGTTTTCTGGTTTGATAATCCCACAGCTCTGAGCGTTTCAAAAGGAATATTTAGAATGGCTTCCGGTAAGGGAAACTGCTCTCCCTTAAAAAGCGCTTTAAAACGCAGATAAATGGTATTGGCAGCTTTTCCGCTCAGCTGCTGGAAAATTATTGCCCGGACAAGAGCCTCAAAATAATTTTTATTCGGTTTAAAATCAGGATCTCCAAATTCAGCTCTTAGCCTCGTAATTCTGGGATCTGCATTTTCCAGATATTTTAGGGCCTTTTTTATATTTATTATCATACCGTACAAACGTAAAGCTGCAGGTGACTGTTCGAATCAATTGGCAGTCCGTCGTAATTGCCCCATTTTTCTTCGATAAAAAATTCTGAATTGTGTAAGATTCTATCCATCGTATCCGGAAAATACATGCGCATGTTAAAGTTATATTGTTCTATTTTTTCACCCTGCTCTTCTTCAAAAAACCATTGAATGTGGTTAATTTCTGTTTGATCATCATAAAAATTCTTTTCGAATATTGTACATTTGCCATTACGGGGGTGATTAATAAATTTAACCCGGTACCGTCTTTTTTCGCGGTATAAAAACTCTGTCTGGGGCACGAAAATATCCAGTAAAAAGCGTCCCTGCGGAGCCAGGTGTTTCTGAACTGAATGCAGACATTCCAGGGCCTGCTTTTCTGTTTCCAAATGTAAAAACGCATTAAACCCAATAAAAATCAGATTATATTTTTGATTTAAATCGAAATTGCGCATGTCGCCAATTACGAAGGCAGAATTATTCCTGAACCTTGCCCGGCACCAATCAATAAATTCAGCGCTGATATCCAGCCCTGTATAATTATACCCGGCCTGGATTAAAGGCGCTGCCAGCCGACCGGTTCCGCAGGCCAATTCAAGCACATTTGGACCTGATTTTTTTGCCCAATGTGCATAAAATGGAAAATCGTCATTTTTATTTGTGTAAATGGCCTCATATAGTTCGGGGTCTTTGTATACGTCGATCAGCATGCAAAAAAGAATGGCTTATAGAATTACCAGTTCTTTGGTTGTTTTATTCAGTACTTCGCATCCCATATCCGTAATGATAATATCATCTTCTATTCTCACTCCTCCCCAGCCTTCCAGATAAATACCAGGTTCAATGGTTACTACATTATTTGCTTCCAGAATATGGTCTCCAAGTTTCCCCAACCGGGGCTGGGCATGAATTTCTAATCCAATTCCATGTCCGGTTCCATGGTTAAAATATAAACCATAACCGCCCTCTGTTATAACTGCGCGAGTCACAGCATCAATTTCCTTACAGGGTATTCCTGCTCGGGACGCATCCAGGCCCGCCTGCTGGGATTTTTTTACGAGTCCATATATTTCCCTCTGTTTGTCCGAGGGAGGACCTAAAACAGGAGTACGGGTCATATCAGCATGATAACCGCCTACTTTGGCAGCCGCATCGATAACGATAAAATCTCCTTTTTCAAATGGTCTGTCAGTGGGAACCGCGTGGGGCAGGGCACCGTTCGGGCCGGCGGCAACAATTGGAGCATAGGCTTCGCCGTCGGCCTGTTCCCGATAACGGCTGGCCAGTGCATTGGCAATAAACTTTTCCGTGACCCCTTTTTTTATGAGCGGTAACACCTGGGAATATATCTCATCTGTAACGGCAACTGCAGTACGCAGAGCATCTATTTCGGAAGCATCTTTAACGGCCTGCAGGTTTTCCAAAATCAAACTTGTACTCTCCCATTTTACGGCGGGAAATTTTGCCTGCATTTTTTTGAATAACTCAACGGTCAAATATTCTCCTTCGAAACCTATCCTCGCCCCTGCGGAAATCATATTTTTTTGGGCTCTTAATATTTCAATATGGGGGTCACTGCCGATGATAATCTCAAAACCCTTAACCTGTTTTTTGGATTGGAAATCATAACGTCCGTCGGAGATAAAATATTGCTTTTTCTCCAGAATCAGACAAGTAGCCGATGAACCCGTGAATCCGGAAATATATCTGAGGCTGGTAGGATTCGTAATAATCATTCCATCCAGGTTAACTTTACCCAGAACCGACTTTAATTTTTCCTGTCGTTTAAAATATATATTTTCACTCATTCTGATTATTTTTCTCTATTTTTGGTTAGGAAGGATAAATAAAAAATGGATGGAGAGAGAAATCGTTTAAGGTTCAATTTCGCTTTGTATTCTCTTTCGTTCTAATGCTACTCTGCTTTTATCAGCTCCTTTTTTTTCCAGTATATCCAGAACATCCAGAGCCTGGTGAAAAAGTCCCTGGTTTCTCAGCACAGCCACAAAAGTGAATGTGGCCAGACGCGGATTAATTTTCACTCCTTCCAGAGTGATTTCTTGAATAGGAATTTTTATGGAAACTTTTGGAGATTTTGTTTTTTTATTTTTCGGAAGTTTTGCCTTGGATGTTTTAATACCCTTGAGAAATTTTTGTGCTAATTCATTTTCCGGGTCGATTAAAAGCAGTCGCTTCCAACTTTCGGTAAGAGTTACAGCCGAGCGGCCTAACTGTTCCTGAACCATGGGCAGGGTTGCTGTGGCCTGATTATGTCCCGGAACTTTTTTTAGAACCAATTTTAACCATTTTTCTGTCTGGGATAATTTGCCCAGGCCTAATTCTGCTTTGGCCATGATAAATTGACCTTCAGTCAGGTCGGGAAGGTATTTCAATCCAATTTCACAAACTTTTTTGGCCCGGATATAATCTCCGGTGGATTGATACATTTCAGCTAAAACCGGAAATAACACGGTTCCAAAATGATTGGAAAAGTAAAGTTCCAGTTCTGTTTTATTCGTCAGATCCATTCAGGGGCGATTTGTTTTAACCCAATCTTTAATATAATCGACCGTTTCCTGCACGGGAGTCCCGGGACCGAATAATTTTCCAACACCCTTATCTACCAGCTCCTCCATATCTTTTTTGGGAATAATACCGCCCCCTACCAGTAATACGTCGTCCAGGCCTTTTTCTTTCATGAGCTTAAGGATCGAGGGGAAAATTGTCATATGAGCATTATTCAAACTGGACAAAGCAATTACATCTGCGTCTTCCTGAAGACTGGCAGCTACAATCATTTCCGGTGTTTGCCTCAAGCCCAGGTAAATCACTTCCATGCCTGCATCACGATAAGCCGCTGCCAGCACTTTAATTCCCCGATCATGGCCGTCAAGTCCCGGCTTGGCCATTATAATTCTTATTTGTCGTTCCATGGTTTAATAGGTCTTCTTTTAAATCAAAATTACGAATGATTGATCTTTATTTACTTAAAAAATCTCTGATTTTTTCTGTAACGGGTGACGGGTGACGGGAACAGAAATCAGTGAGCAGTTACGAGTTATGAGTGACGGGTAATAGTAAAAATTCATTGAATTTTTACATAAGGAGGGAAAATTCAGAGAATTTTTTCTTTTCTGCTGTTTAATACAAAAGTAACGGGGCCGTCATTTACTAAACTGACCTCCATCATTGCTCCAAATTGACCCGATTCAATAGAAACGCCTTTTGATTTTAATTCCTTTATAAAATGATTATAAAGGGACTCACCTTTTTCAGGTTCTGCGGCATTTTTAAAACTGGGGCGGCGTCCCTTTTTCCAATCACCGCAAAGGGTAAATTGGCTTACCACCAGAGCAGAACCGCCAGTATCCAGCAGTGATAAATTCATTTTTTCATTTTTATCATTAAAGATTCTGAACACAGAAATTTTTTCCGTTAAATATTCCGCATCCGATTGATCGTCATAATCGAAAACACCTAAAAATATTACCAGACCGGAACCAATCCGGCCCGTAATAATATTTTTTACACTAACTTTTCCGGAAGTAACCCGCTGAAGCAGTGCAATCAAGCAGATATCCAAATATTGTCTTTACCGTAAATATCACGCAATATTTTTATAAATGAAGGATGGGAGGAAACTTTAATATTGTGGGCATAAATTCGTTGTTTTTTTCCTCTGTCCGATATCATATGAAACATTAGTCCGCTTTTTCCGCGATGGCTTTTAGCTAATTCAAATAATTCATCCACATCTCCTGGAGCCATTTGCTGCAGTTCGACCCGGATATTTATATTTTTAGAATAAAGATCCCGTCCTCGATCTACGGTTACTATTTCATCCGCGATAATTTTAAGGTCCGCAAAATCGGAATTATCTGTTGGTTTACCAGTGATAAAAACAACCTTGTCATTATGAATTAACTCTTTAAATTTTGCAAAAGTATCACTGAAAACCAGAATTTCGGCCTGTCCGCCCAGACAATCCAGTTTGAAGAAAGCCATTTGATTATTTTTTCGGTCAAAATGCAGTCTAACTTCAGTTATTGATCCACCCACACGAATTTTTTCCTGTTTCTCTACTTTTACTGATTCCGTAAAATCGAAGGTGCTGAATTCTTCAAGATCTTCAGCAAATCTCAATAGGGGATGACCTGTTAAATACAGACCTAAAACTTCCTTTTCTTTATTCAGAAGGTCGGATTCCATCCATTCGTCCAAAACGCGTAAAGGCGGAATCATATCCGAGTCGTCGTTTTTACCATTTCCCATAAAAAGATCAAACTGGTTACGGGCTTGATTCTCCTGTATCTGCTGGCCGTATTTCAGGGCCGTATCTATGCTGGCAAATTTTTCTGCCCGATTTCCGGATAATGAATCCAGGGCTCCGGCCATGATCATACTTTCAAGCACTTTTCGATTAACTGCTCTCAAGTCAACTTTAGAGGTGAAATCGAAAATTGTATTGAAATCCCCGTTTTTGGCTCTGGATTCAATTATTTTTTCCAGAGCTTTGGATCCCACATTTTTGATTGCGTTCAATCCAAATGATATGGTTTTTTTATCAACGGGTCTAAAATTTATTTCCGAAACGGTCACGTCCGGAGGATTAACCTTTATTTTTAATTTTCTACATTCATTAATTAAAATCACAACACGGTCAATATTTGACATTTCGCTGGTAAGGTTTGCGCTCATAAATTCTGCCGGATAATGTGTTTTTAGCCAGGCAGTTTGATAGGCCACATAAGCATAAGCTGTTGAATGGCTTTTATTAAACCCATATTGAGCAAATTTCTCAATTAATTCATAAATTTCTTTTGCTTTCTTTCCGGGCACTCCTTTTTTTACAGCTCCTTCTATAAACTTTATTTTTAAATCGTCCATGAGATCTTTTATTTTTTTCCCCATGGCTCTGCGCATTATATCAGCTTCGGCCAGAGTAAAACCGGCTACTTCATGAGCAATCTGCATAACCTGCTCCTGATAAACAATAATTCCGTATGTTTCCTTTAAAATGCTTTCAAGGGCAGGAACCGGGTATTCAATTTTCTTTTTACCATTCTTGCGGGAGATAAAATCACCTATATTATCCATGGGGCCCGGACGATACAGGGCATTCATGGCAATCAAATCTTCAATGACCGTGGGTTTTAATTTTTTTAAAAATTCCCGCATTCCGCCCGATTCAAACTGAAATACACCGATGGTCGCGCCCTTGGCGAAAAGTTTGTATACCTGAGGATCATCAAAGGGGATTTTTTCAATATTAATATTAATGCCCCTTACTTTTAACAGCTTTACAGCGTTATCAATAACTGTAAGATTCCGCAATCCTAAGAAATCCATTTTTAAAAGACCCAGTTCTTCCAATCCTTTCATATCATACTGGGAAGTCACATCTCCCTGGGCTTGCCGGTAAAGGGGGACATAATCTGTTAGATCTCCGGGTACAATTACTACCCCTGCCGCATGGGTTGAAGCATGGCGATTCATGCCCTCCAAAACAAGAGCATAATCAATAACATCTTTATGGCTGCCTTGAGCTGCATTTTTCAATTCCTGGTTTTGTTTCAGCGCTTCTGTAAGGGTAATATTCAGGGTTGTAGGAATCATTTTGGCCAGATTATCAATTTCTCCAAATGGGTATCCCAGGACACGACCTACATCTCTAACTGCCTGCTTTGCTTTCATTTTCCCGAAAGTAATAATTTGAGTAACAGAATTTTCACCATATTGCTTTTTAATATAGTCTATAACTTCTCCGCGGCGTTCAATGCAGAAATCTATATCTATATCGGGAAGACTGATTCTGCTGGGATTTAAAAATCGTTCAAAAAGTAAATTATGGCGCATGGGATCTATGGTGGTAATATCAAGAGCATAGGAAACCAGACTTCCTGCAGCAGATCCCCTGCCCGGCCCAACCGGAATTTTTTGGTTTTTAGCATATTTGACAAAATCTGCTGTAATTAAAAAGTATCCCGCAAAACCCATTTTTTTTATCACGCCTAATTCATGTTCCAGTCGAGCCTTAAGATCTTCTGTAACCTGGCCGTATCTATGCTGCAGGCCGGATTCGCATAAAACCTTAAGATAATCATCCGGGTTTTGATTGGAAGCGTCAGCGGGCATGGGGAAATTAGGTAAATGGTATTCTCCCAGGGG
>JAZFSI010000170.1:0-8288 GCA_036446075.1 Fidelibacterota bacterium | reverse complement strand
ATCTGTAAAATGGATGGAAGCGATTTTTATCTCAACGAATACCTTGATGGGCAAAAAATCAAGGATCATATGCTGGTCACGGCCCCCGACTTATATTCCCAAGTGCGTAACTGTCTGCATGAAGCCGCCTACACTTAAACCATCCCCATCCACATCGTCAGATTCAAACCAGTAGTAAACAATATAACGAACACTATCCTCATAATCGGACCCGGTAACTTGAAATGATTTAGTTTCTTTACTTACCAGGTCGGGTGTTCCATCTATGATTGGTGCCCAATTCATGACTACCAAAAGTTCAGCTGTAACTGCAAAAAGATATATGTCTTGGTCCGATTTATTAAACAGGGAAACTTCCTTTCCCTCAAGATTCAGCCCCAGGTTATCGTCCTCAACATCAAATGTTGTTTGGTCATGAGTCGAATCGCAGGATATAATGACCAGTATTAAAAAGGTCAGAATTGGGATTTTCATATATTTGATCATTTTTGAACCTCCTCCTTGTTTCCTAATAGCAATTTGGCATAAGTATTGGATTTATTGACTATTCACTTTAACTATTTCCAACATATCAACCAGCATGGAACTGACTAAGAATCCGCCGGCATTCATGGAAATTCTTAACTTTTCCCCAGCCGCACAAAATAGTGTATCTTCCGAAATATATTTTTTCCAGTTTTTCTGGACTATTCGTATTTGAATAATGTTACTGTCATTGTCAGTCGATCCCAGCTCAAGGGAGCCGCCAGTGGTCAGATTTTTTCCCCAGAAGCGCAGAATATATAAACCGTCTGTTTCCACGGGACCTAATTCCAGGTAAGCATGCGGGATAATACATCCGCCGGATATAAAAACAGATTGCTTACCCCCCACGTCTGGAGCTTCCGCTTTGAGCTGGAGTGAAGCGTTACCTTTCCAATTTTCAGTATCCTCTTTGGATTCGAATGAATTATGGTAAATAACCAGCGATTGGTCCATCGTTTCCCGATCTGTTACATCTTCGCAGCTGCAGAGAATGAAAACAATTAATAAAATAAATGAGATTTGTTTATTCATAGATACCTCAACTTTTTAATCATCATTGTAGAAACCTCCCAGTGATGAATCATGTTTTTAGTGATTAATTCTTTATTACACTTAATTCGACTCAATTGCCATGCCAGCGAATCCAGCAGAACTTGAGCAAAGTCTCCGTCTCTGGTCGCTGTCCATGAAAAACTATATAAAAAATAATTTACTTAATAGAATCAGGAACGAAACAGATCCAGAAAAACCATCAGAAATCTGAGGGTTTTTTCAAAAAACTGAGGGACAAGCCTAACCGGAGGACTTACAAATTAAATTTAAAACCCGCTTCCAGTAATGTTTTACTGTAGTAGGTCTGATTAAGCAGCGTCTCATTTTTGAGAAAACTTACTTGAACATAACCCAGGAGATTGTCTTCCAGGTTATACTCAATCCGGGCATAGGATCGATTCTGCATCAATTCTTCTGGATCACGATACTGAATAACGTCCTTCAAATTTGAATTCCGGTAGGATTTGTCCATCTGTTGTAATACCAGATGGTAGAATGTCTTCTGCCCCCAGCGACCGGTTAAATACAGCCGCAGGCTGAGAAAGTGATAATTACCGATGACGCTGTTGGAGGAAACGGTTTCCACACTGGCCTGGGCGCCATAAATAAAGTTTCCCTGGTAACGAAGATGTAAACTTCCGTAATAACCCCGATCTCGCTGAGCGATCTGTAACACCGTCAGAAGAGTATCATTGAGCACTTCCCGGGCTTTAAAATCTTCATGAGCAATAAAAATAGCTCCAGCGGAGCCGACCAGGTATAGTTTGGCCTTCAAATAATATTGCCCCCGGATTTCAACCGCTTCCCTTCTAAACCGATTTTTTTCAGCAGATGAAATGCTTGTTGATCGATGGCGGTATCCTGAGCTCCAGATAAAAGATCTCTTGGGTAATTGAAGAAACAGACCGGTTTCCCACCAGCTGTAATAGTATCCGGAGTTAAAAAAGTTCTTTCGAAAATAGCTTCCCTGTCCTAAAAAATTGATTCTTCGGTAAAGTTTGCGGTTATGATTCAACTCTCCCTTGATTATTAATTTTGATTCTTTCGGAAAGATGACATCCAGATAGTTCTGTCCTATGAGAGTACCGGCGGTACTTGATTGAAACGAGATCCACTCCCGGGTCAAGCGTCCGCTTAACTTTAGGCCATAGGTAGATTCCGGTAATTGGAACGATTCGCGGATATTGGAGTCATAATAGGGAGAAATGTTTACCTGTATTTCACCTCCTAAAAGGTGGACACTGAGCATACAGCAGATTAACACCCTGCCAAAGGTTGAAATCAATCCAAAGAATAATTGGATCTGCAGCGTGTGCCTGTCCGGATTTATTTCATAAACACCCACAGGGATAAATTACAGAAAATTGAGAGAATTTTAAGGTTTAAGTTCTGTTTCTATCAGTTCCAAAAGCTGCAGGTATTCTTGGCGTTTATTTTTCAGCAGGTTTAGGCTGCCGCTATTCGCAGGAGTTTTGGATAATAATACTGCCTCGAGGCCCGGTGATGAAAGTTCTTGATTTAAAGCTGTCTCAATATTCACGATATCTCCTACTCTATAAGATTCTTCTTCAGAGAACTTACCCCCATTATCACTAGATCCGCTGGCAGTCAGGCCATCTGAGTTTCCGCTCACCTGGGATCCTCCGGCGGCTAATTCCAGGTTAGCGTCCATTTCCAGACCCAGGTCCGCGTGGAATTCATTCAAACGCTCTAACAGAGCTGCTGTTGTTTCATGTTCATGGATCAGAGAATCGATCAAAACCAGTTTATCCTGGAGAACCAATCGCAGGTCCCGGGTCACGAGACGTCTGATCTGCGGATCTTCGTAAGGGCTGTTTAAAATAGAAGCGTAGTCAGGTAATTTTAAGGATTGGCCCTTCTGCCTAACCCACCAGCGGCCCAGAGTAATGGCCTGTTCTTTTTCCAACTCACTCAGCGTTTTGTGATTTTTCCCAGTCAAAACCAGATTCTCGTAGCTCTTTTTGAAAGTCCGGAAGGTGTCCTCCCGGCGGATGATTAATTCAGCAATGGATTCCTGTATTTTCTGCAGGGAATCAGCAATCCTGACCTGTGCCGTGTTCCTGCGTGCCAGAGCCAACTCATTGAACCAGCCGTTGAACCAGGTCTGGTTTTTCTGAAGAGATTGGATTTCCACCCCAATTGTTTCCTGCATTTCCTTCCATTCTGTTTCCAATAGACGTGCAGATTTAAGGCGTGTATCCAGATTAATAACATCGGTCCAGACCGTTTCCAGATTCTGAGCCCAACTGAAGTTTATTAATAAAAGGAGGACGGGCATTCCGGCTCTAAAAAGTCCAATCTCACCCTTTTCAGATCTTTTATTCATCCGAGGAAATACCGTACTTATTCATCTTGTAGTACAAAGTACTGGTTTTAATGCCTAAAAGCCGGGCTGCTTTCTGTTTCACACCCTTGACTTCAGCCAAAGCATTTTTAATCATTTCTAACTCCGTTTTACCCAGTTTATCAGTCAGAGAATTGGTTTCAGAAGCTAATGTATCCGCCAGCCGGTCGAAATAAATATCCTTTCCCGTTATCGTTGGTCCCGACGAAAAAATTAAAACACGTTCCAGAAAATTTTCTAAGTCACGAATGTTACCGGGCCAGGCATATTGCTCAATTTTGGTTAATGCATCGGGGTTCCATTCCGGAACCGGTTTATGCAGTTTATGGCATTTTTTTGCGGCAATAAAGTGGATCAATTCAGTTATATCCTCTTTCCTGTCTCTTAAGGGAGGTATATGTAAATCAATAACATTAATACGGTAAAAAAGATCTTCGCGAAAAACTTTATTTCGAATCGCTTCCTTAAGGTCGCGGTTCGTGGCCGCCAGAATGCGCACGTCGGTTTTAATCTCCCCGGTTCCCCCTACTCTCTGAAATGCCTGGCCTTGTAATACGCGCAATAATTTCACCTGCATCTGGGGCGAAATATCCCCGATTTCATCCAACAGGATTGTACCCCCATGGGCCTGCTCAAAAACACCTTTATGTAGCCGGACAGCTCCCGTAAAGGCTCCTTTTTCATGTCCGAATAATTCACTGGCCAGCAAAGTTTCAGTTAAGGCACCGCAGTTTACCGCCAGAAATTCATTGTGTGCCCGCTTGCTTTCCCCATGAATTGCCCGGGCCACTAATTCTTTACCTGTTCCGCTCTCTCCAGTAATAAGTACAGGACTGTCAACTTCTGCTACCTGTCTGATTTTTTGAAATATTTTCCCCATTACCCGGGATGAACCTATCAGACCATGAAATGTTTGACCAATGTCGGCAGTAAGAGCCAAATTACCGGGCTGTAAATCTTCCAGGATCTGGGAAACTTTTAACCGTAATTCATCGATAGAAAAGGGTTTGGCAATGAAATCCCTGGCCCCGGATTTGAGGGCATTCACAGCCAGATCAATGGTCCCGAAAGCGGAAATGAGGATCACCGGTAGAGAAGCTTTATGTTTTATAAATTCTTTAAGCAGTTTAAGACCACTTTTCCCCGGAAGTTTCAAGTCTGTAATCACTAAATCCGGTGATTCCTGTTTAAACAACCGGCTGCCTTCCATTCCGTCTTTGGCGCTGACTGTCTGGTATCCTTCTTTGTCAAAAACAGTTTCGATTCCCTCCCGGATGGTGGGATCATCTTCAATTATCAGAATTTTAAATTGTTTTTTGTTAAACATGGTTATCTGTTGGGATAGTGAGTGTAAAAATAGTACCACTACCCGAATTATTCTCAGCAATTATTGTGCCATTCATTTCATTAATAATGTTTTTGGTAATCGCCAAACCCAAACCATAGCCCTTTTCGCGGGTACTGAAATAAGGTTTAAATATTTCCTCCAAATGGTCCGGCGGAATCCCCTCACCATCGTCAGCAACTTTAATAGTAATAGACCCGGTACTATTAAGAATCCGGACATCGATGTGTCCTTGAGGCTCCACAGCAGCCAGGCTGTTTTTCAATAAATTGATGAACACGACTCGCAACTTGGACTCATCGCCGGTAATCTCCCCTTTTCCGGAAAAGCTAAACTTGATCTGTTTCTGTTTAAGCTCCGGGGCCAGAAGCTGATGAACATTATCGATAATGGATTCAATCTGCAATGTTTTCGGTTTACTTCTCGGAGGCCGGGCATAATCCAGGTACGAAAATACGATAACTTTCAAATGATGGAGTTCTTTGGTAATCTTTTTCAGATAAGAATTGGGGACACCTTCAGAGTCCAATTCTTCATTCAATAATCCGCTATAAATTTCCATGCCGCCCAGAGGATTCTTAATTTCATGGGCAATACCTGAGAGGAGCTGCTTATTACGCTGTTCATTTTCCTTAATCTCTCCATGCATTTCCACCAGGGCCCGGTTCAAATCGCCAAATTCATCCTTCCGCCCCAAATCCACAGGTACGGAATAAATATTTTTTTGAATGGATTTTGCGTAGTTGGACAAGCGTCTGACGGGATGGATCAGGGATTGAGAAAAAAGGATCGAAAGGCTGATGGCAATCAGAATTGAAACTAGGACAATCCAAAAAATACTACCTACAAGCTGGTCGACAAGAGCCATAAACTCCACACCGCCCCAGATCACCAATATCATGGAAGATCCCGAGGCGAGTTGAATGGGAACAGCGGCAGCTTTCAGATATTGGCCTGCGGTTAACTCATAGATTTCAGAAACTACCGGAGCAGAGTCAGATCCAATCTTCGCGAAGGTCCGGAGGAGCACAGGAACTCCCGGTTCAGTTTCTCCACTTCGCCCAACAATGGCTAAGGTTGTTCCCTCCGCTGAATATAAAGCAATACCATCTATTTGGTGGATTAAATAGGTTGAGAGCTGTTTCTCAAATGCCTGCCTGACCTGATTAAGACCTTGCTCCTGGTTCAATAGATTTAAATAGTCCCGGTTTAGATTTATAGCTGCCATATCTACAGCTGTTATGAGCCGCTTATCCAGTTCTTCTTCTACGGCACTGCGCGCGTACCAGTACAAGGGTATCAGTAAGGCCACAAAAAAGATAAGCATGGTGCCGATCACGAGGATAATGATTTTGGGGCGCAGGTTCATGACCTGAGCGGCAGAAAAGCTTGGATACTTAATTTTAGATAAGTCACTGAATTCTTTTGGTTGAGATATAACGCTATAAGTTAATTGATATTTTTAATGATTTGCCCTGTTTTCTTGATGGCTTTGTGTGTTTTTATTCCAAATATGATCAATATATTTAATCAACCCGTATTTGACCTGCTCCCTACAAGTTGGATCGGTTATATCTTATTACTGGGTTCGAACAGGGCGAATATGTCACCTACGATTTTTCGCATTAATTTCCTTATGCGAAATAATTGTAAATCCGGCTTTTGAGCCCGGCAAGTGTCCCCATGTTGAATTTACAGGCCTCTGTGACACTATTGTACACGACGCAATGGAAAAACCTCGGAAATGGAGTTTTTATAGTATAATGAGTTCAGTTTGATAAATCTTAATTATCGTCTGACCAAAACTCGCAAAAGTGAATTGTTGTACTTCAAAAGTTGTTAGCATAGATTAACTATTCTGTCAATTTATTTTAAGGTGTTGTTTCAGATTTGGCTCAATTCAGGCTCTTAACACTTCACTGTTCGCCACTCACTTCTCCTTTTTAAATTATTGATAAAAAAATCATTGCACTTGTGAACGAAAGTTAGTAAACTGAACAGTGTTCATAATAATGAAATGTGTTTATCATGCCTACTTTTAAAGATAAAAAACAACAGATTCGCCATGACCTAAAACAAACGATTCTCCAGCATGCTTCTACTATCATTCAGAAACACGGTATCCGGCAATTCTCAATGAGGAAGCTTGCGTTAGAATTGGAATGTTCACCTGCTACAATATACCTCTATTTCAATAATAAGGAAGAAATCCTGAATCAATTAGTGGAATCTGCTTTTGAGGAGTTGTCACATCGTCTCAAAACTATTGATTTTCAAGAAGATCAACCCCTTGCCTATTTGAAGCACATATTACGGGCCTATATTGATTTTGGTCTGGAACAACATGATCATTATCAATTCGCTTTCATGACATCCAGAACAAAACCTAACCAGCCCCTCCAGCCGCATGAAGCGTTTCATATTCTTGTTAATGCTGTAAAAACCTGTGTTGAAGCCGGGATATTCATCTCCACTGACATTAAAATGGTCAGCCAATCAATTTGGGCCTGCATTCACGGCATTACATCTTTGTTTATAGTTCTACCCAATTTCCCCTGGTCGGAAAAGGAAAAACTAATTCAACACCACATCGACATCCTGGTTGATGGCAACCTAAAATCCTTAAAAAGGAAATAATATGCGTAACAAAATTTTATTGCCGTCAGTAACATTTTTATTCTTACTCTTTGCAAATGGAAGATTTTCTATATTTTTTGCGACCTGGATATCTGCTGCTTTACTGCTTTATTGGGTTCGCAAGCATTCAAGGGTACGGGGCTTCTTCGGGGCCTGGCTAATTTTAACATTAGTCTGGATGTTTCAATTCTATGGCATGGTTCCTGTCCCTGCTCCCTTTTATATCATTATTGCCATTGTGTATGGTCTGCTGGGAAGCTTGCCTTACCTCCTTGATTTAATTTTCGTTAAGCAGTCATCCCGCTTTCTGCAAAGTTTAATTTTTCCAGCCTCCTGGGCGCTGGTTGATTATTTGACTCAATTTACTCCTTACGGAAGTTGGGGGCACGCTGCTTACTCACAGCACACTCAATTGCTGCTGCTGCAGTCAATTTCTGTTTTTGGAATGAGCTATATTACCTTTTTGATTGGGTGGTTTGCCTCAATCTGTAATTGGTCGTTAAATCAGAAAATGGAATGGACAAAAATTAAAAATGGGGTTTTTGCTTTCAGTGCACTGATGACACTCACTTTAGGATTTGGCAGTTTTCGTTTGATAGTGCAAAAACCGGGGTCGGAAACTGTTCGAGTTGCGTCAATTTCAGCAATTGAAAAAGAAGAACAACGGCTTTCTCCTGAGCTGCATGGTCGTTTATTTTCCAACCAATTAACAGATGAAGATGAGAATACCCTCCAATTACACGCAGACGCTCAAAATAAAGATTTATTTGACAGAAGCATCAGGGAGGCGAATGCGGGCGCAAAAATTATTTTCTGGGGTGAAGCAAACGCAACAGCGTTTAAACGGAATGAGGGCGAATTGTT
>JAZFSI010000169.1:0-5837 GCA_036446075.1 Fidelibacterota bacterium | reverse complement strand
TAATTCTTCAGTTTTTGCCACAGCAATTTTACTTACTTCTTCTGCCTTTTCAACAGCCACGCTGGACCAATCCTTCATATTTTTTTTCAAATCATCCCAAAGTTTTGACATTTATATCCTCATTTTTTAATATTATTTACTTTTTTTTAAAAATAGATTAGCTCCGTAAAAAAGTACTGATCCGATTATGAGCGCATTTAATTCCAAGGTTAAATTTTTTTCTTTAATGCCCCATATTAAACCGGATATAAGTATAACCATGGCCAGTACCTGCAGGCTCCTAAAAATTATGAATCTCATTTTTTCCTTTAATAATTAACCACTGTATTACTCTTTTGAAATTCCAGGTATATGCGTTGCCTAATATACTTAAAGGATTTTTAACAGAGGACATTTTTTCTGCCGCTTTTCTCAGCTGCTGATCACTTAATTTTTCGAATATCAGGCGCTGCATATAGGATAATTTTTGCTTCTGTTTAATTATTTTCAAAAGTTTTTGAGCCTCAGATTCCAAGCCCATCAATTTAAAGGCGCTTATTTTTCCGGAAGCCATTGCCAAACGGATGCCAAATCCAAAAAGATAATCTTGAAAACCGCCGCTCTCTCCAATATAAATAGGTTTAACCAGCAAAGGATTATAGGGGATCGAAAAACTTCCCCGACCGGCAAAATGCTTACCATGAGGAATATTAAATCCGCTGTTTTTAAAATAATTAATACTTTCAATTAATGGATTATCAATATTTTTCGTTTTTTTAAACGCCGCTGCCAGTGTACCCCGGCGTTCATTAACGATTAAATAGGCATAACCTTTAGGAGCAAAGCGCCGGCCCAGCAGTAGATGTACCTGATCCTTCATTTTCGTAGAAAAGGTTATTCCTCTGATATATGCTGCAGCCTTAATTGAACCTGTGGCAATAATATCAGCACCTTCCGGTCCTTTCTGATCAAAACAAAATTCTGTTCCGGATTTAAGACATTGTTCGTATAAATAGGAATCAATTGTATTTGCAGCGCTGCCGCGCCGGATGATATGAAAAAATGGTAATTTGGATTTCAGAACCAGGGCGGGGATTTTTTCCGTATGTATGGAAAAATTAAAAATTGACTGTTGTTTTAAATCCAGCCATTCAAAACCATGAGATTCAAAAAAAAGAGGTCCGGAATCAGCGAATATCCAATTTTCCAATCCCTCAAAATCACCATGTCGGGATTGCCCTACCGCTTTTTCTTTTTCATAAATTATAACTTTTCTTCCGCCTTGCGTTAGAATTTTTGCTGCGGTCATCCCTGCAATTCCGGCCCCTGATATAATAATCGTCTTCAACTTAATAAAGTAAATCGATACAAAAATTCTTAATTGAATCGGGCTGATATTTATGAATAATGCTAATCCGGCAGTGCTCCTAATTTTAATTCTGTGCGGGGATTTGAGAGGATCACAATTTCAACCAATTTATGTCAGCGAGAGCTCAAAAGATTAAGCGCTGATCCTGATTTGAACCACTCAATCTGGGTCTCATTATATGAATGATTACAAATGATTTTATCTTCAGAACCATCGGAATGTTTAACTTCCAGTGTCAAAGGAATACCCGCAGTAAAATTATGCAGGTCGAGAAAACTCAAGGTGTCGTCTTCAAGCACCTTATCGTAATCTTTAATATTAAAAAAGGTTAAAGCCAGCATACCCTGTTTTTTTAAATTTGTCTCGTGAATCCTGGCAAATGAACGCACCAGCACAACCCGAACTCCTAAATACCGAGGTTCCATAGCTGCATGTTCTCTTGAAGAACCTTCACCATAATTTTCGTCTCCCACAATCAAAGTTGGAAGGCCTGATTTTAGGTAGTGGCGCTGCACATCCGGTACAGATCCGGTTTGGCCTGTCAGCTGGTTTTTTACTTTGTTGGTAGAACCGTTAAAAGCATTCACGGCGCCAATTAACAAATTATTGGAGATATTATCTAAATGCCCTCTGAATTTCAACCAGGGACCGGCCATTGAAATATGATCAGTAGTACATTTTCCCCGGGCTTTAATTAATAATTTCATATTAATAATATTTTTTCCATCCCAGCGCTCAAAAGGCTTCAAGAGCTGCAGTCGTTCAGAGTCGGGATTAATGTTAATCTTAATCTCACTTCCATCCCCGGAGGGAGATTTATACCCCAGATTTTCAACAGCAAAACCATTGGGCGGCAAATCTGCTCCGGCAGGTTCTTTCAGCTTTACTTTTTCTCCCCTCTCATTAATAAGCGAATCTGTTAAAGGATTAAAAGTAAGATCCCCAGCTATGACCAGCGCAGTCACCACTTCCGGGGAGGCTACAAAAGCATGGGTCTGGGGATTACCATCAGCCCTTTTTGCAAAATTGCGATTGAAAGAATGGACAATACTGTTTTTTTCTTCCTTTTCCGCACCCGCCCTGGCCCATTGCCCTATACAAGGGCCGCAGGCATTGGCGAAAACATCTGCACCAAGCTTTTTGAAAGTGTCGATGAAACCATCGCGTTCAATTGTATACCTGACCTGCTCGGAACCGGGAGTAATAGTGAATTTTGCCTTTGATCTTAATCCCAGATCAAGAGCCTGCCGGGCAATGGAAGCAGCTCGTGAAATATCTTCATAAGAAGAATTGGTACAGGATCCAATTAAGCCTACATCTATTTTCAGAGGCCATCCATTATTAATTGCAGTCCGGCCCATTTTTGAAATCGGAGTAGCCCTATCAGGAGTAAAAGGACCGTTTATATATGGTTCCAGTTCAGAAAGATTAATTTCAAGTACCTGATCGAAATATTTTTCGGGACTGGCATAAATCTGGTCGTCCCCCTGCAGATGGTTAATATTTTTAGCAGCTATTTCGGCTACTTCCGCCCGGCCTGTTGAACGGAGATAATCGGCCATGGATTCATCGTAGGCAAACACAGAAGTTGTGGCACCGATTTCTGCGCCCATATTGCAGATTGTACCTTTGCCGGTGCAGCTTAAATGTTTCGCACCCGGTCCAAAATATTCTACGATAGATCCCGTACCGCCTTTTACAGTTAACAATCCGTTTACTTTCAGAATTATATCCTTGGCAGAAGTCCAGCCGCTTAATCTTCCGGTAAGATTGATCCCAATTAATTTGGGTAATTTTAATTCCCAGGGCATACCAGTCATAACGTCAACAGCGTCTGCCCCCCCTACACCAATGGCCACCATGCCTAATCCACCTGCATTTACCGTGTGGCTGTCAGTTCCCACCATCATACCGCCCGGGAAAGCATAATTTTCCAGAATAACCTGATGGATTATGCCGGCACCGGGTTTCCAAAAACCTATGCCGTATTTATCAGACACAGTTTCCAGGAATTTATATACTTCACCATTTTCCTTTTCGGCCTCTGTTAAATCTGAATCTGCGTTATTCCGGGCCTGAATTAAATGATCGCAATGGGTTGTGCTGGGAACGGCAACCCGATTCTTACCGGACATCATAAACTGCAATAAGGCCATCTGAGCCGTTGCATCCTGCATGGCCACCCGATCCGGGGCAAATTCAACGTATGATTCCCCTCTAGAAAATACCTCAATTTTTTCAAAATCGTATAAATGAGAATACAGAATTTTTTCAACCAGGGTTAAGGGCCGATTTAATATGCTTCGAATAATGGCGATTCTGCCCGCCAGCTGACTGTAAACCTGCTCAATTAATTCAATATCAAACACATTTATACCTTTCCATTTAAGTTTTCCGGAAAATTTTTCCTTTTTTATCCATTTTATCCCTAAAAATGAATCTTAAAATTACTGCTTTTTATCTTCATGAATCAATTTTATTCAATAAAAAAAAGAAGAGTCAGGTAATGGTAAAAAATTAAATGAATTTTTACGTGAGGTGGGAAAATTCAGAGAATTTTTCCGTAAAAGGTGATGGGAAAAGAAGAAGTCCCCGCCATTGTCGCTTCACTCCCAGCGGGGAAAACTGAATTCTGATTTCTTTTTTTACTCGTAATTCGTAACCCGTCACAGGAAAAAATCACTGAATTTTTTCCTTCCTTTTGACTCTTCGGCTCTGCTTAAATTTGCCAGCCCATGAAACGGATATTTTTAATTCTGATCCTTATTTTTCCTCCGGTTTCTGCCTCCGGAGCCATGATTATTGAAATTATCAAATCCACAACCGGACAATTGATAATTCATGCTGTTATAGAAATCAATTCGGAGGATGATTTAAAACCTACTACTGTTTTAGTAGGCCTGCCTGGCAATTATTTGCCTGGTTTGTCGATCAATTACGGTTCCCAGGTAATTCATAATTTCAGCCGGGAGCAGGATATTATTGAAACCGGCTGGTCGGGAAAACAGGTATTGAACGGTCTTGAAACTGCATCTCTCACTATTTCACCCCAGGCCGCCGGAAATAAAGCATTCACAGAACTTACCATCAGTTTAATATTCCCGCAATTTACCGGGAAAAATTATAGTCCGGATCAGCAGCAGGAACGGCTCCTGGCAGCGCGAGTCATTAATTGGCCGGCTGCGCGCAGCTGGATGACTTTGCAGGAACAATCACTATTCAAATCTTCAGAGCAGCCTGCCGGCCGGTGGTTTAAATTCAAAACGAGTGAAGACGGTATGACTAAAATCACGGGAAAAACTATTCTTGCAGCCTTGAATACTGCTGAAAATATTGATTCCCGAAGCCTGCATCTGTATACAGGTTCCGCCCTGGGACGGGACCGCACCTACGACTTAACCATGTTTAATAAATCCAACCAGGATTTTTATCCCAACCTTATTGAAATACCTTTTGAGTTAAGAGCTGAAAAAAAGGAATTACTGCAGGACAGTGATGAAATTTGGTTCTGGGCTCAAGGAGCCAGCGGTTTTGATCAAAAAAATGGTGAAATAAGCTGGCATCAAAATTTATATTTTAATAATAATACTTATTGGCTGCTGCTGCCCCATGACCCTGGGCAAAAAGGACAGCGAATCAATATAGCGGAAAATAATATTTCTACCGTATTAAATTTTGATTACGGCCTTGAATACGTACATTTCGAAGAAGATAATATTAATCCCTACAATTCCGGGCTGGGCTGGGGAAATACAAAAATTTCTACTGCTGCAGGTTTTTCCCATCCCGTTGATTTAGTACAGCCTGTTGAAGCTCTTAAAATATCCGGGTCAGCAGCTTTTCTTGGATTTGAGGAGGTATCTACCAGATTCAACAATACTAAGCATTCCATTCAGCTGGCGGCCGATGGCATAAATATTTCTACTGCAACCTGGTCTAATCTTGGACAAAAAATTCTTAATTTTTCTTTCAGCTTAAGTTCTATCCCGGACAATTTTCAAACTTTTGAATTTTCAAATATTTCGAACAACCCTAATTCGAATCCGTATTTTGATTATTTAAGTTTCTCATATGGACGAAAATTATCCCTGGATGAGAATCCTTTTAATTTTTTTGCGGCCTTAAAAGGCAACGATATTTCGTTTACTATTACAGGATCAAATCCTCTGGTATGGAATATTACAAACCCGGAACAGCCTTTTATTATACCGGTGGAAAATGCTGCAGATATATCTATTATATCCGTTTCATTAGATCCCGATTTATACTCGAGGTTCAGCGTTTTTAACGCAGACCAGCTGACGGAGGTACTGGAGCTTATTTTTATAGGAGAAAAGAATTTTAGCGAAATCAAAAATGCTGGGGAAAACATAAGCCAGCTAATAATTGGACCGGCCGAATTTGAAGCGGCCGCAGGCCCCTTAATAAACCATCGCGAAAAAACGCGCTATATACCCCTGGAATTGATTTACGATGAATTTTCCGGTGG
>JAZFSI010000168.1:0-3345 GCA_036446075.1 Fidelibacterota bacterium | reverse complement strand
GTGAGGAAACTCTTTTCAGGGATTAGAAAAAGAAATCAGTTGGCAGAAGTCAGAGGGGAGAAAAAATTCTGCGAATTTTTTCAGTGAGCAGTGATCAGTTAGCAGTTAACAGTGAAGAAAAAAGAAGATCAGAGGGAAGTAAATAGTCGATAGTTTGTAGAAAATAATTTTTTACCCGTCACCCGTCACAGAAAAATCTCTGATTTTTCTCGTCACCCGTCACTTTTTCCTTATTCAGAAATCAGAATGAGAGGGGAAAATATATTTTCAACTATTTACTTTTTGCTTGGAATTTCTCCATGTAAAAGTAAAACGATTGGGCTGGCAATGTAAATCGAAGAGTAGGTTCCTACTATAACACCCACCATCATGGCAAAGGCAAAATTATGAATTACCTGCCCGCCCACCAGCCATAGCACAAAAACAACCATAAAAGTAGTAATCGAAGTAATAAAAGTCCGGCTCAGTGAATTGTTGATGCTGGAATCAATAATTTCGTTAAAAGGTTTTCTTTTAGCTGTTTTAGCATTTTCCCGGATGCGGTCAAATATTACGATGGTATCATTCAGGGAATAACCGACAATGGTCAGAAAGGCGGCAATTATGGGCAGGGAAATTTCATAACCAAGCAGGGAAAACAGGCCTAATGTAATCAGGATATCGTGTGCCAACGCTGCGATGGCACCCAGGGCGAATTTAAATTCAAAGCGAAATGAAATATACAGTAGAATTAATCCTAGAGCAGAAAGGATAGCCATAAAAGCTTTTCCGCTAAGTTCAGCGCCTATTTTTGGGCCGACGCGATAAGACCCGAGCAGGAAATCAGCCTGGTCGGCCGGGGCTTTCTCCGGGAATGATTCGTATAAATAATTAACAATTTTCCGGGTGAAATTTTCCGGTTCATTATCAAAGTGCGGCAGTCGTACTGAAATTTGTGAAAGACCTCCAAAATGTTTGATTTCTCCGCTGCTGAAATCAAAAGTTTGTCCTTCAATGTTAATGTTGGAAAGGACATCCCGCACGTCGTTAACATCGACATTTTCCGTGTATTTTACTGAAACCAGAGTGCCGCCCTTGAAGTCAATACTTAATTTGGGTCCTCCGTTCAGGACCAGGGATAAAACTCCTGCCAGTAAAATAAAACCCGAAAGTAAAAATCCATATTTTCTCTGGCTGCTGAATTTTATATGTGTTTCCTTAATAATTCTCATATGCTAAGCCTGATTAATCCTTTGCGGCTGGTGAATGAATTGAAAATTGTTCTGGTTACAAAAATTGCCGTGAACATGGAAATTATTATACCCCAGAATAAAACTGTAGCAAAACCCCGAATGGGACCCGTACCAAACTGCCAGAGTACTAAAGCTGCGATTACAGTAGTTAAATTGGCATCAATAATGGTGGTGAGGGCACGGTTATAACCGCTGTCAACTGCTGCTCGGGGTGTTTTTCCTTTCCTTAATTCTTCACGGATTCTCTCAAAAATAATTACGTTGGCATCAATAGACATGCCTACAGTTAAGATTAATCCCGCAATGCCCGGTAAGGTAAGAGTAGCTCCCAATGTAGCCAATACCGCCAGCACAAGTATAAGGTTCCAGATTAAGGCAAAATTTGCAATAGAACCGGCCCATTTATAATAGGTTACCATGAATAAAAGTACGAGTGTCAATCCAATGATTATGGATTGGGCGCCCTGTTTAATAGAATCAGCGCCCAAAGAAGGTCCGACTACCCGTTCTTCCATAATATCTACCGGAGCAGGTAAAGCACCGGCCCGCAGCACAATGGCAATATCCTTGGCTTCGTTTATTCCGGAAAATCCTTCTATTAGAGTGCTTCCTCCGCTTATTTTTTCTTTAATATTTGGAGCCATGTGAACTTTGTTATCCAGCACAATGGCGACTTTCCTGCCAACATTCGATCCAGTTATTAAAGCCCATTTACGGGAGCCTTCAGAGTTCATTCTCAAAGTGACAATGGGCTGACCTGCAGCGCTGCTGCCCTGCCCCCCAAGATTTGCTTTGGCTTCTTCTACCACACCGCCTGTGAGTTCGGAACGGGATTCAAGAAAGTATAAACTGTATATTTTTTCCGTGTTTCCATCAGGAGTAGAATATTCGTGAGCCCGCTGGCTGAACATAAATTTCCCCTTTACTGCAGCCAGTTTTTCCTGTACTTCGACCATTGTTAAAATCTTTTTTACAGCATATAAATTTTGGGAGGGTACACCGATGGTTTCTCCCAAATTTCTTAAAAGAGAGGAGAAGGGACGGTCCTGGTACAAACGCTGATCCACAACGGCTGTATCTTCCGAATAGCCAATATCACCGCCGAAGAGGTCACTCACAGGTATAGTTTTATCATCACTAACCGGAATAGTAGTCTCAGGCTGAGTTTCGGTTTCCTTTAATTCTGCTGCAATATCCAGATTGCCCCGCAGAATATTATCAATACGAATCAGCATGTCATTGGCAACTTCCGGATCCTTAACAATATAGAATTCTAAAAGAGCGGTACTTTCTAATAGAGCCCGGGCGCGCTCCGAATCCTGGACTCCGGCCAATTCCACAATTATGCGCCGATTGCCCTGTTTTTGAATTGTCGGTTCAGAGACGCCGAATTGGTCAATTCTATTCTGGAGAATTTCCAGGACACGGTTGATGGCATCCACAGCTTCAGCTTGCAAAGCAGTAAATATATCTTCGTTGCTGGAACCGAGGTCATAAAAATAACGGGAAAGTTTCAGGCTATGTTCATTGGCCCAGATGGAAAATAAATCGAAAAAATCAGCCTGTGGATCTGTAACCAGAGCGCTTTTTATATCAGCGATTGCCAGATCGAATTTTGCATCTTTATTTATGGCCAGATTGCTCATCAGGGTGGGAAGATCAACCTCCAGAACGATATACATTCCGCCCTTCAAATCTAAACCTTGTTTTATGGTTCTGGATTCCAGACGTTCCAGTTTCCCTGCTTGTGCCAGAGATTCTTTCTCTGTCTCAGACAGCATTTGATAGGATACACTGGGCCAGATTGTATAAACGGCCCAGATAAGAATGAGTCCGATGATTAAATAACGCGGAGTAAGTTTATTTTTCATAAATAGTTTAATTTATATGGTTGAAAAAGCCGGTGAATATAACCTTTTCATCGACTGGCAGGCAAACTAAAGATTGCTTAATTTCAGATTTAATTCAGGGGCCTTGATTCTTCTCGAAAACTTCTCTGGCTCTCCCTTAAAGAAGTAAGATCCCTAAAAAAAGATGGTAAAAGCATTGGTACTTGAATCAATTAAAAATATCCAGTGATCTACAAACTTTTGTAAAAGCCTCCACAGCCCGG
>JAZFSI010000167.1:0-3336 GCA_036446075.1 Fidelibacterota bacterium | reverse complement strand
AGTGGGCTGATCCCAGGAATTATAATTTTTATGCGTTTTATAAAGAAGAGTGCCGGGTAAGAAGAAAATATTCGCAGAATATTTTCTGTGTGACGAGTGACAAGTGACGAGTGACAAGTGACGAGTGAAAAGTGAAGGACGAAGAGTAACGAGTAAAAAAGATGCTATAAACTACCTGAACATGTCCCCACTAGAATTCAATAGTGGCTATTTCGATAATATTCATATCCCCTGATCTTCATGTTTTAGATACTGAGTCGACCAAATAATTATTATTCTAAAGAAGCCATCCTTCGACCAGCCAAAGGCTACAATGTTCGGTAATTAGGACCTACTGTCAATAAATAAATTCCGGCCGATCTGTAATGATACCGTCAACTCCACGCGCCGCGAGCCATTTTACGGCAGGCCCCGTATTAACCGTCCATACATTCAGAGGCAGATTTTTAATCCGGGCAAGTTTAAATAAATCCTCGGTAACCAGCTCCGCTGCGGGATTAAGGCAGTCGGGATGGATAAGATTAAGATACCACAGAGATTTTATGTTTTCCAGATTAAATCCCGTAAATAATTTCCAATCCATCAATTTTACAAACCAGATTGTGAGGGGGTTAAAACTGGTAATTATTGTATATTTTTGAAGCTTTCTTTTTTTTATGATTCGAATAATCCTTAATGCAGTCCGGAAGTCCAGGATGGCTCGGGTCTTAATTTCAACAATTAAACGGACTGCTTTCGGTTTTATATCCAGGACTTGATCCAACGTGGGCAGGGGTTCCCCGCGGCCTTCTCCCTTTTTACCTGCCTTAATCTTTTTTAGATTCTTAAGATTCAGTTCATTTATATATCCGAAGCCGTCTGTTTCTCTTTCCAAATCAAAATTATGAGAACAAACCACTTGTCCGTCGGCAGTGGAAACGACATCAACTTCCCAGGCCTGAAAGCCCAGTTTGTCGGCCTGGTTAAACGCAGCTATGGTATTTTCCGGAGCCTGGGATTTAACTCCCCGATGGGCAAACCACAGCGGTTTTGATAAATAATAATCTGTTAATGGCCGGGGACGCCACCAATTATAATGATAGATAACCGCCATTAAAAAAACCAGGCCGACAAATATCATTAGTCGGGCAACAGGGTAAGTTTTTTAAACTGGCTGGAAGACCGTATTAAATCTTCGTCAAAATACACTGTTCTATATCTTCCGGAATTATATAATTCTGCCTGGTCGTCATAATGGGGGCTGGCTGGAATACCGGACTGTCCGGCCGGTAGCACAAATTGCGTCTGGTTCAAATCACTAAAATCAACGATGAGGCGCATTGAGGGTCCAACGGTAATGTCATAATCACTAAGGTTCCTGTATTGTCCTTTGCTGATTGTACCGCTGGAACCGCCCTTGGAAAAGGGCCCCACGTTCAATCCGAACAATTTATTCAGTATTTTCAGCTTTCCCAGTTCATGTTTATGGGTCAGGGTGTGAACCTTGCCCCAGATCCAGAGATCCGCATTCATCCCCAAGCTGTTTTCCAGTTCCATAACAGCGTCCAGGATTGATTTATATATGATGTCATTTCTTGATTCAACTGCCGGCGTAGTGATATCATCGAACCAATCTGAAGAATTTTTTCGTAATAATACACGCAGACTGCGCTCCGGAACCATGGGCTGGTCTACAAAAGCTTCCAGCATTCCCGGGCCCACCCGGTTAAGTTCATCTCCATAAACATTCCTTAATAGATTATTATAAATTGCATGATAAATAAGTGCAGCCGTTGATTCCTTGTTTTCAATCCAATCCCAGTTTTCCAGTATTTCAAAAACTTTTTTAATATTTCCGGTTTCACTGCCTTTTTTTGTGTTTAATATATATGGTGTTACTTCTCGTGCGTACACATGCAGCACATCCATATGCATTTTCTTAATATCGCTCACGTCTATGGGCTTTGCGCTCTCCAGGATTTCTTTAATCCTCAAGTACCGGCTCGGATTTGCAAATTGATTAGATATATAATAAGGATAAGATTTTTCAACTGTTTTTTGATTTGCCGTTGCAATAAATCCTTCCGGTGGATTAAAAAGAACCGGCATTTCCTCGAAAGGAACGTAACCCTGCCAATCATAATCCTTATTCTCCCCGGGCCGGGGCAGCAGACTTGCTCCATTTTTACGGATGGGGATTTTAGCCGCAGCCCGCCAGCCGATATTCCCCTGACGATCGGCAAAAACAAAATTTTGCCCGGGCACATCCCATGATTTTAAAGCTTCGTTGAAATCATTCCAATCCCGGGCCTGGGCCAGGCTGAAAAGACTGCTGAATAACTGTAGATTTTTCTGCCCCGCCCAGGCCATGGATACAGCTTTTTCTTCATTTTTTAACAGGGGGTGTATATCACTGATTATAGGGCCATGATGCGTCAAGCGCACTATAAAGGTTGAATCTGCGCCTGATTTCAATGGGATTGTCTCTGTCCTGGTTTCCATTTTTTTCCAGGCTCCATCGTGAAAATAAAGCAGTGGATTCTGCGGGTCAACTGTTTCCACAAAAAAATCAATATCATCGGCCATAATATTGGTGACGCCCCAGGCGATATTTTCATTTTGACCAATTATGGGCAGGGGAACTCCGGCCAGGGTAACACCGCTCAAATTGAAGCCTCCCCCTTTCAAATGCAATTGAATCCATTTCCCGGGCTGGGTGAAGCCCAGGTGCGGATCATTGGCAAGCAATGGTTTCCCGGACACCGTGCGGTTCCCGGAGATTACCCAATTATTAGAGCCCATTACCGTACCGTTCATTCCCGATAGTTCCCTTAAATAATTTTCTGAATCCAGCATAACCTCAAAAAGAGTTTTTATGGAATAAGAGGGCGGAACATGGGAAAAACTATCCTCATCTTCAGGAAAAAGACTGCGAACTTTATTCAGGCCGAATTCTTCTGCAATGGCGCCGAAAACAAGCTCTACTTTCCAGGATTGCTGGAGATCGTGAGCCATGAGCAGGCCCAATCCGGCAATATCTGTCGGTTTCCACTTAAGGGGAGAGACCCGCAGCAATTTAAATTCCAGAGGAGCATCATCTTTTACCATATCAATGCGGTCATTGATACCCTGGCAAAAGGATTCCAGATAGCTCAAAATCTCCAGGTCCAGGGCAGCTACTATTTTATTTGATAAATCTGGTATTCCCCAGGTTCGCAAGTATACGTCTTTTCCTACTAGATCATCACCATAAAAGAGAGCCAGCTCACCCCTGGCGGCGGCGGCATTAGAAGATAATTGAAAAAGACGCTCTCCCGCCATAATATAACCGGAGGCATAAAACAGGTCTTTTTCGCT
>JAZFSI010000166.1:0-7107 GCA_036446075.1 Fidelibacterota bacterium | reverse complement strand
GAAGCGAAGCAGTAAGCAGGCTTTACGAAACTCAATTAAACTGCTGAAGCAGGATAAGGGTGATCCTTTTGGCGAGGTAACTATAGATCTATTCCGTTTTGTTAAAGAAAAATTATTTCTTGATTCGGAAAATTTAGACACTACCTCTTTGAAATCTGAATTGGATAGTAAAATTTCTAATGAATTGATTGAAAAATTGGTAAACATCATTAAAATTTGTGATGCCGGGCGTTTTGGACCAGAAGGAGTTTCTGCTGAAATTTCCATAAAAAAAGAAGCCCGGGAAATCATGGAAAAGATAAATACGGAATTAAAATGAATAGATGTCTGATATATCTATTATTATTTGGAAGTCTTTTTTCTCAGCAGTCCCTGGATTCCTTATTTAAGGCGGGGAATCAGTATTACGAATCCGGTGATTATGAAAAAGCATTATCAATTTATTCACAATTATCGGAAACAGTGAATCAGGTTGATGTTTTTTATAATATGGGTAATGCTTATTATCGTTTGGGAAACCTGGGTGAATCCATCTGGGCCTGGGAGAAAGGGCAAAATATTTCACCAAGACATAAGGATATAATTTATAATTTGACCATAGCAAATTCGAAGGTCAGGGATCGCATTGAACCCCCGGAGGGATTTTTATTATTAAATTTATACCGGGCTTTTATTGAAAAGAATACGATCAGTGACCTGATCGGATTGGGAAGTCTAATTATTTTAATGTTTTCAATAGTTTACGGGGCTGGTATTCTTAAACCAGGATGGGAATCCAGACTTACTCCAATTAAAATACTTTTACTGGCTGTTCTTTTAACAATACATGGTTTGGCTTTGGATAGATATTGGGAACTTTCTGAAATAAAAGCGGGTATTGTTATAAATTCCAGGGTCGATGTACGATCGGCTCCGATTAAACATCCTAAAAATGTGATTTTTCGTGTTCATGAAGGGGTAAAAGTTGAAATTACTCAAACACAGCCGGGCTGGATTGAAATTATTTTGCTCGATGGTAAAAAAGGATGGCTGAATTCTACAGCTATTAAAAGTTTATGAGAATTACACTAATTTTTTCTATGTTAACTTTTCTGGGAGCTCAGGAAAAACTTATTTTCGATACTTCCCTGTTAAATGATCCTGAACCGAAATGGCCCATAATATTAAATAGTTTATGGGATGATTCTCTTTTATTGGAAGATTTGTCTCAATCTGAAAATACTGAAATAATATTGGAAGGTTTTCGAGTACAGGTATTGGCAACACAATCCCTGCAAAAGGCAGACAGGCTAAAAGGAATTCTTTCGGAAAAATACGGATCTGAGATTTATATTAATTTCGAAGCGCCCAATTATAAAGTGCGGGTTGGTAATTTCATTTTAAAAGCGGATGCAGAAAAATTGAGATCAATTTTAAATGTATCCGGATATCCACAGGCCTGGATAATTCGTTCCAGAATAGATCTGCAAAGGATCGGGGGGAATTAAAAAAAGACGCTGTTCAGCGTCTTTTTTTAATTCTATTCCATTTTGTTTTTACACCGTCATGAAACTCCGGTTAATCATTCATCATGATTAATCCAGGTTAGAAATAATATTTTCGATTGTCAATTATTTCAGCATTTTCCTTTAGTCCCTTAAGCCAGCTCGAATAGATCCGGTTTTGTTTGCGCTGCATTAAATTGAAATTAATCTGATCCTGCTGGTCAATCCAGGCACTGGAATCAAAGGGGCTGATATCCATAACCAGAACCAGAGCAAAACCTCTTGCCGTTGGAATAGGACCAATCATTTCTCCGGCTTTTGAATTAAGTAAAGCGCCAATAAGCTGAGAACTATGGCCTAAAGATTTAAACGATCCACTGAGCATTTTGGTGTCTAAAGAAATAATTTCAAGAAGTCCGTTAGCTTCCTTCAATTCGTTAAACACAGCGCCATTGTCAATTTGTCCTCTTAATTCATAGGCTAATTCTTCGGCCGCCTTCAATTGGTTTTCCCGAAGTACTTTGGATTTTAATTGTGGTTTTACTTCCTCAATATCAAGAAAACCTTCGGGAATAATTGTATCTAATTTAAAGACCGCAAAAAATTGATCATTATCAAAAGGGTCTGATACATCTCCGGGTTGGGCTTCGAAGGCAAATCTAACTGCCTGCCGGAAACTCCCCAGTTTGCGTATATTCTCATCTTCTCGAACAAGCATGGATGTTTTGGATCGAGTTAAATTATGGGATTCCAGGGCGCTTTTAAAACCAGTATCAAGGGCATCATAGCTGAAAAGCGTCGCTTTTCTGCGCAGCTCTGTCCTTGTATTGGGTCCAAACTCAATTTTTAACAGTATATGTCTGGCCCGAATTTGTTTTACTGAATTTTTAACTCTTGAACTATCGATTTTAATCAGGTGGTACCCGAAATTGGAAAGTACGGGGCCGACAATTTCTCCAATTTTTGCGCTGAAAGCGGCGTCTTCAAAATCTTTAACCATTTGACCTTTGGAAAACCAGCCTAAATCTCCTCCTTTACCGGAGTCAGGTAAAATCAAGTTTCCCGGATCACTTGTATATATATTTGCTAAAGTTGCAAAGTTTTCTCCTCTGAGAGCCTGTTCCATTATATCAAGAGCATCTTCATAAATTCTCAGAGTATCATTTATCGAGGGTGTTTTGGCCCAATTTACATGGGACAAAATCCGTCTCTCATCTCGATGGAAATCGTCTTTTCTTGATAAATAATCTGCTGCTAATTCATCGGTTTGAGGTTCGGATACTATATTTTTTACCGTTTTGGCAGTAACATGCAACGCATTTATGGTATAATAAATATTTCGTTTTATAAATTCATCACTAATTTCACCCGGTTCCACAACAGCTGACAGGTTTAATAATTGCTGTAATTTAAAGCGGGGAATGTAATATCCTCTCATCCATTGTTCAATGGGAGTCCAGTCTATCATGCCGGTTGTATTTAAAGCCTGCCTGTAGGCCTCTTCATCAAAAACATTATCGACCATAAATAAGCGTTTAACATCTTCCGGAGGATTATTTTCAAGATGAAAGAGAATCTCTTCGTTTGTTACTGTAATACCCAAATCCTCAATAGCCTGTTCCATTAATTTTTCTTCTACAAAAGAATTCCAGATATCCTTTCTAACAGAAGAAATGAAACGATCATTAACTTCCTGGCCCGACGAACGATAAACATCCAGGCGGGCGCTTACAGCCTGGTTGAATAAATCAGGGGAAATAATTTCACCGTTGACAACGCCGATGGCATCAGCAGGATTGATACGACCCAAAATCTGATCTATAATGTTGGCACCGCCGACAAGTCCTCCTATCGTCATACTTAATATAAATAAAACAAGAAGTGACCAGATCACTATCTGCATCTTATTCCGCAAATTGGTCATCATTGCCATAAAAGTTTCCTCATCAAAATTGATTATTAATTAGATAAATAGAACATCAAATTTATATAGACACTTAGTCCCGAAGCAATGGACAACATTGTACTTATTTTTAAAAAAAATCAACTGGTCTAATTTTTTATGAAAGACTATTTTCTCAACAGTTATTTTAACATCAGGAGTCAATTAAGATCATGCAGCAAATCTGGATTACAAAAAAGGGCAGTCCAAAAACACTTAAAGTTCGAGAAACTTCTCTGCCGGAACCAAATTCCGGTCAACTTTCCGTGAAAGTAAAATATGCCGGTATAAACTTTGCTGATTTATTGGCCCGTATGGGTTTATACCCCGGTGCGCCAAAGCCGCCCTACGTTCCAGGTTTTGAGTTCAGCGGCGTAGTTGAAAAAGCCGGACATAAAGAATTGGAACATTGGATTGGTAAACCTGTCCTTGGTGTTTCAAAGGCGGGAGGATATTCATCTCAAATACTGGTAGAAGAATCATTGTTGATCCCCTTAAAGTCTGAATCCGAATTAAAAACAGCCGCTGCTATTCCTGTCAACTATTTTACTGCTTACGGCATGATGATCACCCAGGCTCACCTGCAGGAAAAAGAATGGATTCTTATACATGGAATTGGCGGAGGAGTGGGAATTGCAGCCCTGCAGCTGGCTAAAATATTAAAAGCAGAAATTATAGGAACAGCTTCCCGGGCCAAGCATGACCGCTTGATTAAAATGGGGATTACTCATTTAATTGATTATAATACAGAAAATTTTGTAACACAGACTCTTAAAATTACAAATGGTAAAGGAGCCGACGTAATTTTAGATCCCATCGGCGGAAGCAATCTTAGACGCAGTTATGAAGCATTGGCTTCTTTAGGCAGATTAATAAATTATGGATTTTCTAAGGCTGCGCCGGGTAATCGAGGCTTAAGCCTGAATGCTTTAAAGGAATATTTAACTCGAAAAAAATTCGATCCTCTGGAAATGATGCGAAGCAACAAAGGTTTATTCGGATTTCATCTGGGGCGCTTGCGGGATCGATCGGATTTTCACATAAAAGCCAGCAGGCAGGTTATGGAATGGTTTCATTCCGGAGCTATTCAGCCTGTGGTTGACAAAGTATTTCATTTTCATTCGGCGCCGGAAGCACACCAATACCTCCATGATCATAAAAACTTTGGGAAAGTGCTGCTGTCTCCTGATGAACGATAATTTAACGTATAAAAATCCTACTGTCGAAAGTCATCCCGTTTTAAAAGGCAGACAAAAAATCGTTTCATTATACAAAGAAATTGTAGAATGCAATTTCTGTCCCCGCCTGGTTGAATTCCGGACCCGCATCGCCAATGAGAAACGGAAGCAATTTAAAGATTGGATCTATTGGGGCCGGCCTGTTCCCGGTTATGGTGATATAAAAGCGGAACTTATAATAATTGGGCTTGCTCCAGCTGCCCATGGAGGCAATCGCACCGGCCGGGTGTTTACAGGGGATAAATCGGCAGATTTTTTAATGAACTGCCTCCATTCAGCAGGTTTTTCCAATCAGAAGAATTCAGACAATTTAGGGGATGGACTCAAATTACAAAATGCATTTATGACCCCTGTACTTAAATGCGTGCCTCCCGGGGACAAGCCCACGGCCCGGGAATTACGCAATTGTTTCGATTTTTTCGAACAAGAATTAAGTTTGCTGATTAATACAAAAATAGTACTGGCTCTAGGCAAGATAGCCTTTGATGCTTATTTAAGATTTCTGCGAAAATCTAACGATTTTAAAATAAAAAATTATCCCTTCGGGCATAATAAATTATATAAATTCAAAACCGGTAAAATTCTCTGGGCTTCATTTCACCCCAGTCCGCGCAATGTTAATACCAAACGACTTACTTTTGAAATGATGATGGATTTATTGATCAAAATAAAACTGGAATTAAAAAATGAATAGAAGAATTATTTTTACTTTGCTTTTTCTGCCATGTTTATCATTCAGCGAAAATGAAAGATTAAACCTGGACGATGTAGTTGGAAGACATGGATTTAAAACAGCAACATTGGGGAAATATGAATGGCTTCCTAATCAGGATGTTTATGTAAAAACAGGAATTTCAGGTGATAGTTTATCTCTTTATAAAATCGATCTAATCAAGAATGATACGACCATTTTTCTTAACAGCAGAGCCTTATATTTTGGGGGAGAGGAATTAAAGATAAAAAGTTTCAAATTTGACAGAACCGGCCAAAAATTATTACTGCTGACAGAAAAAGAAAAAATTTGGCGCCATTCATTCTGGGGCACTTATTTTATTATTAATTTACATAATCTGGAAATAATCCCTCTTTCTGATGAAAATACCAGATTGAGAAATGTAAAATTTTCGCCTAGCGGAGATAAAGTAGCTTATGTAAGAGAGGATAATAATTTATATGTTTTTAATATTAACAGGAATAGGGAAAAACAATTGACCAGAAATGGATCCGAACATATTCTCAATGGTCACCGTGGTTGGGTTTACGAGGAAGAATTCGGATCTTTCGATGCCTACCGCTGGGGTCCGGACAGCCGATTTATTGCTTATTGGGAGGAAAACCAGAAGGATGTCCCGGAATTTATTCTTTTTGACGAGCTTGAATTATATCCAACCATTAAAAAAATTCATTATCCAAAGGCGGGGCAGACAAATCCAATTTTGAAGATTGGAATTGTAAATGTAAAAAGCGGGCAAAAGAAATGGCTGGACATCGGTGATAATCAGGATACTTATTTCCCCTGGATGGAATGGGCCGGGCCAACCGATCTGGTTGTAATGCGCTTAAACAGGCTGCAGAAAAAATTAATGTTCCTGAATATAAATACAAAATCGGGAAAAAGTTTTCCAGGAATTATTGAGGAAGATTCAGTAGGATGGATTAATGTGAATAATAGCTATAAAATCCTCCAAAATAATGAAATGATCTGGATTTCAGAACGTACCGGGTATCAGCATTTATTTCGACATAATAGTGATGGCAGTTTAATAAAACAATTAACAGGGGGGAATTGGGAAGTCACTAAAATTACCCATGTTGACGAAGAACACCAGATTGTATATTTTTTAGCAAATAAAAGTTCTGTGACGGAGAACAAATTGTATTCTGTTGATTTTGAGGGAAATAACTTTCAATTAATTACACCGGAGACTGGTTCACACTCGATTAAATTCACTCCTAGCGGAAAATATCTGATTGATTCCTTCTCCAGTATTAAAGCGCCTCGAAAAATTATTTTAAAGAATGTAAAAGGGGATATTATCCGTGTACTGAAGGATACAGATAAAACACAATATGAGAAATATGATTGGTCTATTCCTGAAATTGTAAATTTTGAAACTGAAGATGGAAGAGAAATTTTAGATGGAATTATTACTCTGCCTGTTAAGTTTGAGGTAGGGAAACAATATCCTGTTATAATTCATGGATACGGCATGCCCGGTACGCAAATTGTGCGCAATAGGTGGGGAAGTGTATTTAATCAGTTTTTAGCAGAGCAGGGTTATATTGTTTTTTCTATGGATGCCAGAGGCATGAGCGGGCGCGGTGAAAAATTTAAAAATTTAAGTTATGGAAACATGGCGAAATATTTAGCTATGGATCATATCGCCGGTATAAAATGGCTTATTAAACAAGGTTATGCCGATAAAGACCGGATCGGAGCCTG
>JAZFSI010000165.1:0-2039 GCA_036446075.1 Fidelibacterota bacterium | reverse complement strand
ATTTTAAACAAAACCTGCATTGAACTTTTACGATATATTTCCGTTGCCGCATCAAACAGACCCTGAATTTCGCTGGATTTTTAGAGATTCGATCCGAGACCATCAATTCTTATCTTGCTTTTAATATTTTCGCTGTATTATATTTTAATTTAAAAGAAGAGAAAAATATTAATCGGAGATTTAAGAATGACCACCATTCTTGAGATCAGGAAATTAAAAAAGAATTACGGCAAACTGACAGCTGTAAATGAGATCAGTTTTAAAATCAGGCAGGGTATCTGTTTTGGACTGCTCGGACCAAATGGGGCCGGGAAAACAACTGCCCTGGAAGTGATCGAAGGTATCCTTCCGCCCACATCAGGTGAAATTTTGTACAAAGATAAACCCCGTTTTCGATCTTTTAAAGAAGAGGTGGGAATCCAGTTTCAACAGACCTCATTGCTCGCCTATCTCAAGGTTCATGAGACGTTGAAAACCTTTGGCACTCTTTATTCCCGGAAAAACAACATCGAAAAGATTATCGAGATGTGCCATTTGCATGATATTCTGGACCAGCAGAATGATAAAATATCCGGTGGCCAAAAACAGCGGCTGATGATTGCCATCGCCTTGGTAAATAACCCGGATTTAATATTTCTGGATGAGCCATCAACAGGTCTAGATCCTCAGGCCAGGCATAATCTGTGGAAAATCGTAAAAATCATCAAGGCCCAGGGAAAAACAGTCGTGCTGACCACTCACTATATGGAAGAGGCTGAATATCTATGTGATGAAATAGCAATCCTGGACCGCGGAGAAATCATTGCTTATGGCAGTCCCGATGAATTGATAAAAACCTATTGTAAATCAACATCTGTTTTACTCCCGATGAAGGATATTGAATCCAGGATTTCTGATTTACCATACACCTATCAGATTGTAGATGGTATAGTTGAAATTCAGGTGGATGATATCAAGGAATGTTTTAATACATTGATGGAAAAAAACATCCCATTTAAAAATGTAAGGGTCCATACTCCCAATCTTGAAGATGTATTTCTGACGTTGACTGGTCGTAAGTTAAGAGAATAATCGTGATGGCGTCGTAGAAAGTCCCATCTACTGCGTTGCAGCAGTTTTTCAGAAACTCGGCATACTACTTGTATTGCCTCGTCTCTGAAAAACCGCTGCGCCTTGTATATGGAACTTTCTACTTAGCACCCCAAGGGCATTTCCTTCGGGCACCATCGGTGAATACAGGTAATGACATATGAATTTCACACGTATTTTAGCGATTTTAAAAGCAAGAAATTTAGAATTTTTTCGGGATAAAGGCTCACTGGGATGGAACCTGCTTTTTCCGTTTTTGATCGTGATCGGATTTGGACTGATCTTTGGAGGGGGAAGTCGGCCGGAATATAAGGTAGGTATTTTTCCATATACAGCAGAAAGTGTAGTCCCTGCGGAATTAAACTTGCCTGAAGATTTTAAAAATGAAGCATCCATTGAATTTATAGCATTTCCAAATCTTGAAATTGGATTGGATAAATTAAATCATCATAAAATTGATATGCTGGTAAACCTGGAATCCGAGGAATTCCAATACTGGGTAAGCAGTTCTTCGCCCAAAGGGTATATTGTTGAAAAATTGTATAATTCCAGCCTTATTCCTGAAAATTTGAAACAACTGGGCAAAAAACAGGTTATCCAGGGAAAAGAAATCCGTTATATTGATTTTCTGTTTCCCGGAATTCTGGCGATGAATATGATGTTCAGTGCACTTTTCGGAGTAGGGTATGTTATTGTGCGGTATCGAAAAAACGGTGTTTTAAAACGCTTAAAGGCCACGCCGTTAACCGCACTGGAATATCTTACCGCTCAAACTATTTCCCGCTTGGTTATATTGACATTTATGGTTGTTATAATATGGATCGGATGTGATTTAATATTTTCATTTAATGTTGAGGGATCTTTTTTTGATTTGATCATTGTTTTTTTTATCGGAGGTTTTTCGCTGATTTCATTGGGAGTGATTGTAGCCTCCCGGGGAACCAACGAAG
>JAZFSI010000164.1:0-3759 GCA_036446075.1 Fidelibacterota bacterium | reverse complement strand
TTAAAACTATTAGCGAACCGCATGTGGGGGAATTGTCATTTTTTCGCGTGTATTCCGGCCAGATTAAAACAGGTATGGATTTATATAACAGTGCCCGGGGACGAAATGAAAGGCTTGGACAGCTTTCGCTGCTGAACGGTAAAAACAGAATTAACGTAAATACTTTAAATGCCGGGGATATTGGAGCCGTGGTGAAGCTTAAGGATACTCATACGGGCAATACGCTGTGCGCGCCCGGAAAAGATGTAATAATCATGCCGGTTAAATTCCCAAATTCAAATATTCATATCGGACTGCGCTCAAAAGCTAAAGGTGATGAAGAAAAAATAGCCATGGGTCTGGCCACTCTGCACGAAGAAGATCCAACTTTTATTTTTAATGTTGACTCTGAGTTGAGCCAGACTGTACTCTCCGGTCAGGGAGAACTTCATCTCCAGGTTTCCATCTCGCGTTTGAAACGAAGGTTTAATGTGGAAGTGGAAACTTTTAAGCCCAGAATACCATATCGGGAAACAATTCGCAATAGCGGGAGTTCAAAATATCGTCACAAGAAACAATCCGGCGGAGCAGGACAATTCGCTGAAGTCTGGATGCGCGTAGAATCCACAAAAAGAGGTACAGGAGTTGAATTTTCTCATTCTCTGGTTGGCCAAAATGTTGATAGAGTTTTCGTAACTTCCGTTGAAAAAGGAGTTAATTCGGCCTGTAAGGAAGGTATTTTAGCCGGATATCGAGTCGTTGATTTAAAAGTCGATTTTTACGATGGGAAACAACATCCAGTAGACTCAAAGGACATTGCCTTTCAAGTTGCCGGGAAAGAGGCATTTCGGGAAGCATTTTTGGAGGCAAAACCGTGCCTTCTGGAACCGATTCTGGTAATTGAAATAAAAGTTCCCGAAGATTACATGGGTGATGTTATGGGGGATATTTCCAGCCGGCGCGGAAAAATAATAGGTATGGATTCGGACGGTACCTTTCAAGTCATCCGAGCCCGGGTTCCGCAGGGGGAATTATATCATTATTCTACAACCCTGCGCTCCTTGACCGGGGGGCGCGGGATCCATTCCGAAGCATTCAGCCATTATGAGGGAATTCCCAGAGATATTGAGAAAAAGGTGGTGGAGCAGGCCAAAAAGGAAAAAGAGGATTAATATTAACTATTTCACCATCAATCAGGAAACGGCTTAAATGAAAAACCTCTGGGCTCCCTGGCGCATGGAGTACATCCGTGCCCCGGAAAAAGATAAGGACTGCATATTCTGTAAAAAGATTAAAATGGAAAATGATCAGGAAAGCTTGCTGCTATATCGGGGGGAAAATGCATTTGTCATGCTTAACCTTTATCCTTATAATAATGGTCATATATTAATCGCCCCTTATGAACATGTAAATAGAACAAGTAAACTTAGCGCCAACTGTCTGTCAGAAATTATGGAACTGGCGGATTCATCCATGCTTATCCTGACCAGAGAGATGAATGCCCAGGGATTTAATTTCGGAGCAAATATCGGCAGCGCTGCCGGAGCGGGGATTGAGGAGCATATTCATTTTCACCTTGTACCCAGGTGGATCGGGGACACAAATTTCATGCCCATTCTGGGGCATACAAAGGTTCAGGTACAAGGTTTAAAAGAAACTTGGTCTCAACTTCAACCTTTATTTAATAAATTAAAGCAAGGGTAATTTATGAGTTTTTTTAGTGATTATTCCCATACCTGGTGGCCCTTTCTGTACCTTTACGGACTGGGTGGATTATTATTTATGGCAGGAATAATAATAACCATTAAATCGGGATCTTTCGATCTTAAGCGTTCCAGCCACCAAAAATGGTTCTGGGTCCTTATTTTTGGATACGTTTGGTATTTTGCAATGCATGGCACAATGACCTTGGCAGCCCTCGGATATGAAACAACGGCGGCCTGGATAGGCGGTTTGGTTGTGCTGTGTTCAATTTTGGGCGCGGCCTTGGTTAATTTTCGCATTAAAGGGAGAATTTAATGGCCCAGACAACTTTTCACAGTATCGGTACCAGCGTTGACTGGATCGTCATGGTCGTGTATTTTTTAGTGATTATGCTGTTTGGCAGTTATTTTGGAAGATATACTAAATCAACTGCAGATTTCTTTTTTGGCGGGCGCCGTTTTTCCTGGTGGCTGATTGCCATGTCAATTGTGGCCACAGGAGTCGGCAGCCATAGTTTTGTAAAATACTCGGCCAAGGGATTCGAGCATGGTATTTCCTCCACAATGACTTATTTAAATGATTGGTTTTTTATTGCCTTTTTCATGTTCGGCTGGCTGCCCATTATCGTTTATTCAAAAGTCAGGTCAATCCCGGAATATTTCGAAAAGCGCTTCAGTCCTTCAGCTCGATTTTTGGCCACTATATTACTATTATTTTATATGATCGGTTATATCGGAATTGGATTCCTTACACTGGGTAAGGCTGTTATACCCATGCTTCCGGAGACCATGACTCTATTGGGCTCCACCTTCCCCATAACATTGATGGGAGCCATTATAGTTATTGCGGTTGTAACAGGTATCTATATCACTTTCGGAGGACAAACAGCAGTCATATTTACTGATTTACTGCAGGGCTTTATTCTGCTGCTGGCGGGATTCATGCTGTTTGCCTTCGGAATTACCTATCTTGGGGGTATAGATATTTTCTGGAATTTATTGCCGGAAAGCTGGAAGCTGCCGCTGGCAGACTTTAATCACCCTCCAAATTTCAATTTTGTCGGTATATTCTGGCAGGACGCAATCGCCGGATCCATAGGATTTCTGTTTATGAATCAAGGCCTGATCATGCGTTTTATGGCCTGCCGCAGTGTAAATGAAGGACGTAAGGCTGCTGCCGTAAATATTCTGTTTATACTGCCCTTGTCTGCAATAGTTGTGGGCAATGCCGGATGGGTAGGAAAGGCGATTTCTGTTGTCAGCCCCGATGTCGTTTCGCCCAGCGTATCTCCGGATCAGATTTTTGTGGTGGTAGCAAACATTGTTGCCAGTCCGGGAGTATTCGGTTTTATCATGGCCGCCCTCACGGCAGCCTTAATGAGTACTGTTGATACCCTCATAAATGCCACAGCGGCAATTTTTATAAATGATGTTTATCGTCCCTTGAAATTGTTTTTTAAGTCCACAGGTTCGGTTCTTAAAGAGGCGAGAGACAAAAAAGAACTGGTAGCGGCCCGTTTCGCATCCATCGGAATTACTATTTTAGGTGTTTTAGCTGTTCTGGCTTTCAAAAATTTCCCAACAGTTTATGAAGCTCACGGGTATTTCCATTCAACCCTGACCCCGCCGCTGGTAGTGGGTATATTTTTGGGTGTTTTCTGGAAAAGATTCAGTCCCGCCGCGGTCATGACCACTTTTATCGGGGGTGTGGCACTTATGATTCTGGGTGCCAGGTATCCCGGAATCCTGATTGCACCTTTTGACCATGGAATTCAAATGAATGCCAGCCATCCCTATTCCTACATTCGGGCCTTGTACAATACTGTAGTTTGTATTGGTGTGGCAGTTCTTGTTGTAATAACAACCTCCTGGCAGAACAGGGTTGTGGCTTTTATCCGTAAAAAAGAAGTTTATATAGGCCTGGGTATTTTAGTCTCATTTGCTTTCCTGGTGGTTATGTTTGGTATTAGTTCCATTTCACTGCAAGTTCTTTCGGCGTTGGTTATCGTAATGGCGGTTCCCGTGATTTTCACACGGCTGGTCCCTTTTAATATTGAACAGCACACTAAGGGGCTTA
>JAZFSI010000163.1:0-2188 GCA_036446075.1 Fidelibacterota bacterium | reverse complement strand
GGTAACCTAAATCAATTAATTGTAGGAGAAAAAATCATAGATTTTTCTCTTAATCTTCACGGAAAATTTTCTAAATTTTCCTCTTCACGAAAAAATTCAATGAATTTTTTACCCTTACCCCGTCACTTTACTGCAGACTGCTAAATAGTAACTTTCCCCTTTCACCTCTGACTTCTGCCTGTCCCGCTAGCAGCGAAGCAGCGAAGCGACTGTACAGGGTCACTTAAAAATTTCTCCGATTTTTTTAGCAGTAGCAGATTTTATAATCTCTGAGTAAACTCTATCGTGAGGTATTATGTTTGATCAAGAAGATCCTCGTCAATTATCCTTTTTCCCGGAACTGGACGAACGCACTTCTCTGCCTTCCATTTCCACCGAACCGGAATTCGACAGAGCCTTGGGAAATTTAATTAAAATGAGCGACATGGGTGCTTTTATACAACTAAATATCCTGGGCCTGGAAAAAAGTTATACCATCAACGTTAAAGAATTAAACATTCCTCAGGATTTCCTGAAAATCGATTCGGCTTATTCTGCTTTAACAGTGCACTTGTTCCCTTCTGAAATGCGCAATCAATTAAAAAAATTGACATACGATATTAAAGCATTTTTCAACCACGTTAATTCATTTAAAACTTCATTTGGATATTTTCTTTATAGATCTAGTTTCTCATCCTGGAAAATTTTCCTGGAAAATCAAAAACTGGAGATAAATACGGCTGTTAATAGTTATCTGTCCGGTGGAAATTTCGGCCATCATTTTCTTGATCATTTTAAAAAGGGATATAATCATATTTTTTCGCAAAGTGATGTTATCGCTCCCTGGCAGGTCAGAGACCAGCTTTATTTAAAAGATATTGATGCATTCCGCAAGGAGATCCTGGCCTCCGGAATTACCCTCCACAATTTAAAACCGACAGAAATTGATTTTCCTTTTCAGGTAATGGTCTTAAAAACCTACCATATTCCTACAATTCTCAATCAATTCCTTAGCCAGATTCAAATTCATTCTGTATTCAAATCCATTCACCTTGAATATCTTTCATCCAGGGACATTAATACAATCGAAGACATAAAAAAATTGGCGGAGGGTATTTAATAATTTATCTGAGCGCAGCAGAAGCAATTTATTTTTTTTAATTTTTTGATAAAATCAGCTTAAATACCTTCTTTGCAGGCTTTTTCCTTAGGTAAATTTTTGAGTATGGAAAATCGTGAAAAAATACGCTTAACTTCATTATCACATGGTTCCGGGTGAGCATGCAAAATAGGTCCTGAAGACCTGGCCCAGGTACTGGGTCAACTTACTATACCCGCTGATGATAGAGTAGTTGTGGGCTTTGACGGAGCCGATGACTGTGCCGTGGTGCGCCTTGATAAGGGCCGGCTGCTGCTGCAGACAGTGGATTTCTTTACTCCTGTGGTTGATGATCCTTATCAGTTCGGTCAAATCGCCGCGGCCAATTCGCTCTCAGATATATATGCCATGGGCGGAAAACCGATCTTTGCATTAAATATTGCCGCCTTTCCAATTAAGGACCTGCCCAAAAAGATATTAGTTGATATACTGCAGGGAGGCGCTGATATGGCGAATGAGGCCGGAATTACTATTGTCGGGGGACACAGTATAGATGATAAAGAGCCAAAGTACGGCCTGGTGGTTACAGGAGAAATTAAGGAATCTGATCTTATTACAAATGCAGCTGCAAGGCCCGGTAATATATTAATCCTTACAAAACCATTGGGTACCGGAATTATCTCAACAGCTATAAAAAAAGAAATTGCCCCTCAGGAAGTTATCGATCAAGCTGTAGAATCAATGACGGCTCTCAATTCATCGGCAGCAGATTTAATGCTTAAATACAAAGCAGCCTCGGCCACAGACGTAACCGGATTTGGATTATTAGGTCATCTGGGCGAAATGTGCCGGGCCAGTAGAGTCAGCGCCAAGGTGGAGTTCAGTAAAGTTAATTTTCTAAAAGACGTGAAACGCTTGGCTCAGGAGAATATTATACCGGGCGGAACCAGAAGAAATCTGGATTATGCTGCCGGTTTTACGAGTTTTTCACCCTCAATTTCTCAAGTGCAGCGCCTGATGCTGGCCGATGCCCAGACATCCGGCGGTCTGTTGATCTCCATAGATCCGAAAAGGGCTGATGAATATTTAAAAGAGTTTAACGGCAGCAGT
>JAZFSI010000162.1:0-2161 GCA_036446075.1 Fidelibacterota bacterium | reverse complement strand
GTTTTTGTCATTAACCGGAAAGGAAGCAGGAGACCAATTAGTCCGCCAATAATTCCAATGGTTAAACCCCACAGAGCCAGGGACTCAATTTCGGCACCAACGGGTATATCGGGCAGCAGTAATTCGTAAAGTCCCCATAATATAATTACAATTCCCCCTATACCGGCTACTCCAAACCCGGGAATAAACAGCATCTCCACCAATAGCAGGGCCAGTCCGAATAGAATAATCAGCATATCAGTCTTAGTGGCCAATTCTGCTAAATAGGAAGCTCCCAGGGACAGTGCCAGACAAATAAAACCAATTGTGCCCGGTATACCCCAGCCCGGACTTTGAAGTTCAAACAAAATTCCTAAAAAACCGAAAGTTGTCAATAAACTGGCAACCACCGGGTTGGTTAAAAATCTTACTAAAACTTCAGACCAGCTTTCTACAGTTCCTTTAACCTCAGGGTTTTGAATGTCCAGCAGCTCAAGAATATCTTCGAAAGTTTCTCCCGTGCCGTCTGCTATCCCATATTTTAAAGCCTGTTCCGTGGTAAGGGTAATCAGTTTGCCCTCTTTGCGTCCTTCCAAATCTTTGACTTCTACAGAATCACCCTTTATAATTAAATGGGTAAAATACAGATCCTCATCTACCATGCCCTGGGCAATGTCTATGTTCCGGTCGTTTTTTTCAGCCGTAGAAGCCATTTCTTTGCGCATGTAGCTGATTACTTTTTCACTGGCTTTCTTTCCAGACATGTCCACCGCAGTTGCAGCTCCAATTGTACCGCCTCCGGTCATATAGATTTTTTCACAGGATAGGGAAATAAGAGCTCCGGCAGATATGGCACGGCGGTTGATAAAGGCAACGGTGGGAATCTTTGAGGCCATGATGGCATCTTTTATTTGAGTAGCCGCATCCAGGCGCCCGCCAAAAGTATCAATGTCAAATATAATAACCTCAGCCCGGTCAGCTTCTGCCAGACGAATACTCCGCTCGATGAAAGGAGGTAAACCTAAATCTATTGTATTTTGTATCGGGACCCTGTATACAATTTGAGAAGATCCAGAAGAAATTAATAATATTGCTGCAAGGAATAAATTTACTGGTCTTTTCATTTAACAGAGTATACTTGTAATCTTTGTTTTTATCAATGGCAGAGTATGGAAATTACGCTAGAATTCATTAATTTAAGAGATAAGAAGTGCAGACAAACATGAAAATAAGGGAAAAATTAACTTATTGGATTTTAACAATCCTGAGCGGTTACTTTATAGGGGTAAACTTTAAACATCGGACCAGGATTGCTCGAAGATTGGCAGCTATAGCTTATCGTTTTATTCCGATCCGCAAAAGTCTTGTTGCTCAAAACATACGCGTTGCCTTTCCCTTGAAGTCTGAGGCCTGGATTAAAATTAATCAAAAGAAATGCTATAACCATTTTATGTTAAATTTCATCCAGTTCTTAAGCCTGCCGAAATCTTTTTCGAGCAGCTCCATAAAGGTATTAGGCTTAAAATATTTAGATCAAATTATAGCAGAAAACAAGGGAGTAATCCTGATCACCGGTCATTTCGGGCTATGGGAAATGGTGGGAAATTGGCTGGGAACCAATAATTATTCATGTTATGGAATCATTGCTAAACAGCAAAATAAGGGCGGAGATTTTTTCTTTAAAGAAATCCGCGAAAAATGCGGTATGAAGCTGATTTACAAAAATTCCGTAAAAACCTCCATGAATAACATATTGAAAAATAAAAATATATTAATCCTGGCCAGCGATCAGGACGCCAGAAGCCAGGGCATATTTGTTGATTTCTTCGGAAAACCTTCTTCAACGGCAAAAGGTGCCGCTATTTTTCACCTGCGCACTAAAGCTCCAATGATTTTCTGCACGTCCTATATAAACCGTAATTCTGAACCCGTTTTAGAATTTGAGAAAGTGAACATAACGGACGAGAAAAATATTAAATCTATTACCCAGACCTATACGTCTTTGCTGGAAAGAAAAGTCCGCGCTTATCCGGATCATTATTTCTGGTTTCACCGCAAGTGGAAAACTTCCCCGGAGAATATTAATTGACAACTTCTGAAACCCTGAGAGTTAAACTCGAAGCAGAAAATGTTTATCATCTGGCTGGAAATGTTCTGCTTTACGGCGGAATCATTGTTTATC
>JAZFSI010000161.1:0-3152 GCA_036446075.1 Fidelibacterota bacterium | reverse complement strand
GCTCCCTCCATTTTTCCCGTATGCTGAACGGCTCTATTTAATTCTCCTTTAAGATATTGAAATCTTACCCAATTAAAATCAGCATCCAGATTAAATCCTCTCACCCGTTTACCATCGATGGTAAAGGGTGTAAAATGAGGATTAAAATCCCCAATATCAATCTTTAGTATGCGTCCTAAATTGAATTTTACGCCCAGTTTGCTGCGGGGCTGCCGATAGGGAGATTCTCTGGAGGTAGTTTTAAACTGACTGGAAATCCTGGCCCAGTTGAGGTCACCTTCAATTTTTCCGCTTAATTCCCCGACTTCCAAGGGGATACCGGCAATTTTTTCTGTAGAAACCCTGGATCTTACAGATCCTCCATAATCAAAAATATCCGTATTTTTTGAGATTACCGATCCTACGTTAAAAAACCAGGTTAGAGGCGCAAGCTGTTGTCCCTCCAGATTAATCATGTTAATGCTGATCTCATGCGCTCCATTTTCCAGTTTTCCGGGATCATAACTTAAAAGACCCTCTCCGATGTAGGCTTCATCAGTAACATTAATTCCATCAAATATCAATGTGATAGACTCTTCATCGATATTAGATAAATTAAAATATGAGGCGGCAATTACAACTTCATCCCGTCTGAGAATTTCTTCCGGCTCCGGTGATAATATTAATAAATTTGATTGTTCAATATCAGGAGCGAAACCCAAACCGCTGGATTCAGATTTTATAATTTCAACCAGGTGAGGATTGTTAAAAGGATCATCCGCGGGGTAGGTTGCTAAAGAGCCGTTATTAAACCTGAAAACCACTATATATTCAAGTCCTGAGAGGGAAAGTTTGTCTGCTCCTAAAACAGTGCGGTAATTAAATCCGAATTTTTCAAAAAATTGTTCAGTAAATGCAGATCCTCCTTTAGCCCGGTAAAATAATTTTCCTTCCAGAACTTCAGCCGGGGACATGGGTGTTGCTTCAAGTACCAGGTCAATTCCGGATTCGGCTTGAAGTACGGGCGTATGGTGCAGACTGCGCTGCGAAAATCCCTGAACCAGACTTAAAAGCAGGAGTAGAATGAATTTATTTTTAGGACGGAAGGCGGAAACTAAAAACATGGCGCTTCAGGTTTTAGAAAAATTACTTATACTCGATGATTAGGCTCTTCTTTTCTCCGGCCGGATCTTGAAATTCAATTTTTAATTCATTTGAAGAGCCGGAATCTCCCATGGGATCTGAAGGAATTGTATTAGGATCAGTAACAAATGAATCTAAGGAACCATCAGCTAAAGATAATCCTGTATTTCCAATAGTTATGGAAATGCTGTCTCCTGATATCAAATTATAAAACGTTACCAGTCCTTCAATACCGATTAATTGATCGCCGCTTAAAGCGTCGGAAAGCAGCCAGAAATCTGTTCCTTTTACAGAAGCTACAGATACTGCCGTCTGGATTGTAAATCCGCCTTTTTTCTGAGGAGTAACCTGGGCTCGGAGGGTACCCTGGTTAAGCCTTATTTTTTTGGAAATCGTGTTCTGAAGAATTGATCCTGAAATAATTACTTCTGAATTTTCCTTTATTTTCAGGGTGGATTTATCGTCAATAAAAATGATTGCGGCAAAGCCATTTTTTCCAGTACGCAGGCGGTCTCCATTTTCTAAAATAGAACCTGGTTTTATAGTTTTAAATCCAGCGGACTGCCGTTCAAAGTCAACTTCGCCAATGACTTTTATTACAATTGCAATTTTGTCCGCGCTCCGGAGCGGAAACAGGAAAAGAAAATTTAAAATCATGAGCATCATTCCAAAATTTCGTTTAAACATTATTAATCCCCTATTTCAATTTTGGAAATAGAATAATGATTCTCGATGATTTGTTTCAGGATCCGGTTTAAAGTTTCCTCATTAATGCTGGTATTATTTAAAATGTATGACCCTGTAATTTCATATCCATTTAAAGATCCTCCGGCTTGAAATAAAGCATTATAGTTATCATCTCCCAAAGCAGAACGAAGGGATGAAAACAATGCAGTCAAACCACCGCCGGACATGGTTGCGGCATTTACTATTTTAAAGGCATAAATAGGAGATGTTAAATCCTCCATCCCTGCTGTGGTGGTTATTGTATTTTTAATCTGCCAGACGTACACGTGGCCGTATTCCAAAGGTTTAGCTCCGGATACAGGATATTGGTAAGTGCTGAATCCTTCAATTTTTTCCCAGCCCTCAGACTGCTCAAAGGGCAGAACAGTTTCATCGCGCAGGGCATCTTCCGGGGTCCCGTGATCCTGGGGATTAAAATCGGCTACACGAATATATGTATCACAGTTTTTGCACCCTGTTGTAAACCAGTTAAAAACCGGATAAGCAGTATAGACCGGGTTAAGGGATGTATCTGCTATTTCTCCACCGGGAGATTCAAGACTCAGGCCCGATGGTTTTTGTACAATTATTGTTACTTGATCCTGATCAGTCAGACTCATATCAGATTCCTGCGACCCGGACCAAAGTTCGATTTCAAATGTATATTCGCCGTCAGGCAACTGACCGGTGGTCATGACCGAACTCAGTATATCTTCGAATTCGGCCGGGTCTATAATTTCATTGATTGAAATCATCACAGGTAAAGCGTTAGGCGGACTGGCTTGATCATATAAAAAACTGGAGGCGGAAGAAAAATTTCGATTGTCCAGCAGCAAATCGGCCTGCAGGTGAATATTGTTGGACTCCAATTCAACGATAGTGGAACGACTGAACAGACCCAAAGCTGGCGATACCAGAGAAATTCGAAACCAGACGCGGGCATACAGGGGATAAGAATCTGCGATTATTCTGTAACGAAATAAGGGCACGTCAGAAGTGCCGGTCTGTATATCAATATTACTGATATAAAAAGTCGAATACTCGAAAAACTGACCCTCGAGCCGAGCCGACTGGGCATAAACCGAACTTATGTTCAGTATAAAAATAAATAAAATTAATTTCTTCAGCATACCTGTAGATTTTACCTCCGTTAATGGCAATTTACCCGTTTCAGAGAGAATCAACAAGCCTATTTGTTTGGGTTGTGCTTGGAATCACAGTAAAGGAAAATTTAGGGAATATTTTCAGTGACGGGTGACGGGTAGCTGGTGAAGATAAAAAATTCATTGAATTTTTTACGTGAT
>JAZFSI010000160.1:0-5650 GCA_036446075.1 Fidelibacterota bacterium | reverse complement strand
CCCTTTCGTCAGGCGGAAGTATTTTTTCCAATTTTTCCAGCATTTTTATACGGCTCTGTACCTGTGTTGCTTTGGTATTTTTATAACGAAATCTTTCTATAAAACCCTTCGTCTGGGTTATATATTTCTGCTGGTTGATGTAAGCCGCCCGCTGTTGATCAAGGCGTTGTCTTTTGGTCTCTTGATATGCAGAATAGTTGCCCGCATACAGCAGAACCCGGCCCCGTTCAATTTCCACGATATAGTTAACGGACCTGTCCAGGAATGATCTGTCGTGGCTGATCATGACCAATCCTCCTTTCCAATCCGCCAGAAACGATTCCAGCCAGAGCGTAGCTTCAAGATCCAAATGATTTGTAGGTTCGTCCAGGAAAAGAATGTGGGGCTGCAGCAGTAAAATGGCCGCCAGAGCGACGCGCATGCGATATCCGCCGCTGAATGTTTCTAAAGGTTCGGAAAATTGAATTTTGCGAAATCCCAGTCCGCTTAGTATTTTTTTGGCACGATCTTCCAATGACCAGCCCCCCAGGGCTTCAAATTTTATCTGTACGTCCCCCAGTTTATTTAATAATTCACTATCATCCGGATTTTCCCCGATCAGGGCTGATAAGGACAGCATTTCACTTTCTAATTGACGAACCTGGGGATATCCCCCTAATACTTCTTCCAGAATAGATTTACTGGTGCCCACTATAATATCCTGAGCCAGGTACCCGATGGAAATGCTTTTTTCTTTTTGTACTGCTCCCTCGTCAGGCGGTTCCAGGCCAAGCATTAAACGCAGCAGAGTAGTTTTACCGGTTCCGTTAGGACCCACAAGTCCGGCCCGCATACCCCTTTTTATGGAAAGATTTACATTTTCGAATAAGGTACTTTCTGGAAAAGATTTACTTATGTTTTTTAATCTAATCAAAACGATTCTGCGGTTAATGAACCAATCATCCCAAAATCTGAGTTGGAATCTAGAATTACCGGGAGTATCGAATTTATAGATGCGGAATCGTCTTTGACTTGGACCTGTATATAATTATCCGTATGGCCCCTTAGTTCGCCGTTTATAAGGGATTCGAATAAAACCTGACGTTTTTTTCCGATAAATTTCTCCTGGAAGGCATGGCGTTTTTTTGTAGAAAGTATATGCAGCATTTTACTGCGTTCTGCCCGTTCTTCTCCGGGCACAAGTCCGCCAAAGGACGGGGCTTTTGTTCCGGATCGTTCAGAATAAGTGAAAACATGCAGGTAAGAAATATCAAGTTCGTTTAAAAATGAATAAGTTTCCAGAAAATGCTTCCTGGTTTCTCCCGGAAAACCAACAATCACATCACATCCGATACATGCAGCGGGAAGTATTTCTTTTATTTTCAGGATTCGATCCGTGTACAGCTGCCGATTATAACGCCGGGACATTAAAGCCAGCATTTCATCTGATCCCGATTGCAGGGGCAGGTGAAAATGGGGCATAAATTTCCTGGATCCGGCGCAGAATTCAATTATATCATCAGTAATTAAATTGGGTTCAATTGATGAAATACGGATTCTGTCTATTTGTTCCAACTTATCCAGTTCCTGTATCAATTGAAAAAAGTTTTCTTCATTTCCCTGACCGAAGTCACCGATATTAACTCCCGTGAGTACGATTTCTCTAGTCCCGGTGCCGGCCAATTCCCGGGCAGTTTTTAAAGTATTTAATATACTATTATTTCTACTTTTACCACGAGCTAAGGGAATCGTACAATATGAGCAGCTATAATCACAGCCGTCCTGGATCTTCAAATATGCGCGGGTACGCTCCCCTGCCGAGTATGAAGGTTTGAAACTATCAACTTGATTAATATCATCCTGAAAAACGGTGGGCGCAGCTGTTGTTTCCAGATTGGCTAAATGCTGCAGAAGATTAAATTTTTGCGAATGCCCAAGTACAATATTAACCCCGGGGATTGATGAAATTTCCTGAGGTTTGAGCTGAGCATAACAGCCTATAACGGCGACTAAAGACTCCGGGTTCCTACGCTTGGCCTGGCGAATAAGTTTACGAGCTTCCCTATCTGCGTTTTCCGTAACAGAACAGGTGTTTACAACATAAATATCAGCCTTTTCCCTGAAACCGACTTTTTCAAATCCATGGCTTATAAAATCTCTGGATATGGTACCCGTTTCCGCATAGTTCAGTTTACAGCCCATGGTATGAAAGGCAATTCGTTTTAGTTGTGTACCCATGCTGATTATTTCAATTTCAAAATTAAATACTTAATTGAGGGGCGAAATTTGGGGCCAGGATTTATCATAAACCAGTTCTGTAATAAATCTTTTTAAACAAATTTCATTTAATTCTCACGTCCGGTTAAGTCAGATTCAGCTGCTGCAATTAAAATAAATATTAACCCATTAAATTCTTAATTTCCTGTCGCCTTAATCTAAGACCACCATGTCTCTCCCGGGCCTGTCTACCCGACTATGCATCAGGCAACATTAAACTATGATTATAAAATCACTTAAATATTTCAGTTCGATTTATCTTTTCTGGATGTTTTTTTTCGTTGTTGGAAGAATTTTATTTCTACTCTATAATTATGAGGGCAACGACCTTAATTTTACAAATTGTGCAGATGTAATATTTCATAGTCTGCGCCTGGACACTTCCGGGGCCTTTTATTTGCTCCTGCCGCCATTTTTCTACTGGATCGCAGCCTTAATCCGGCCGCCGGAAAATATCCGCTTTTTCCATAAATTGTATTTTTTTACATTGATTCCGATAATACTCTTGGTCACAATCGCGGATTGGGAAATTTATCGCCTGTGGGGATCAAAGCTGGATCCAAATGCGCTGGATTATTTAAAATATCCCGCAGAGGCGCTGGCTTCTTCACTTTCTTCCCCTTTAGGATTCTTATTTCTCATGTATTTTATACTACTCTTTTTATTTGTTTATATTTCCCGGCGAATGACCGCCTGGTTTATTACAAGTCCATTTATCAGGCCCGCTTCCTCCCGGCTTCTGTCTCTTTTAAATGGATTAATAGTTTTCATTATATTAATAATCGGACTCAGAGGCGGGATACAATTAGGCTCCATAAACCAGAGTTTCGCCTATTTTTCTAAAGATCTTTTTTTGAACCATGCGGCTGTTAATACAACCTGGAATTTAATATATAGTTATGATAACCGAGATAAACCTAATCCTTATGTATTTTATAAGCATAAAGATGCTCAGCATATGGTTCAGAACTTATACGCCTCCGGGCAGGATTCAGTATCTCATATTTTAAAAACCAGGCAGCCTAATATAATTCTAATACTTCTGGAAAGTTTTTCTACCGAAATATTAACTGCTTTTGGCAATGCCGACAGCCTTACTCCGGTGCTGGACAAAATTTCAGCCCAGGGCCTGCTTTTTAAGAATATTTACGCAAGCGGAATCCGTACTGATAGAGGGCTGGTTTCAATTTTTAGCGGTTATCCATCTCAGCCCTTGAAAAGAATAATACTAAAACCGTCCAAAATTGAATCTCTGCCCTCATTGACTCAAATTCTACAATCCGCCGGTTATAATTCGGCTTTTTATTACGGCGGACAATCAGAATTCTCCAATATAAAATCCTATTTATTAACGGAAGGATTCTCTAAAATTATAGACCTGCGGGACTTTCCTCCGGCAGACAGAAATTCCAAATGGGGAGTTCATGATAAACTTGTTTTCCAAAAAGCTGCCATGGATCTAAAAACTATTAAGGAGCCATTTTTTACCACTATTCTGACCTTAAGCAGCCATGAACCGTTTGACGTACCCATGGAAAATGTATTTCCCGGCAAAGACAGACGCTCAAAATATAAAAATTCCGTGGCTTATACAGACAGAAGTATTGGATATTTTATTAATTCCATTCAAGCTGAATCATTTTATAACAATACTCTATTTATATTCATATCTGATCATGGTTATCATTTAGAAAGAGGCAGTTTAACCAAACGGTTTCCGGCTCGATTTCATATTCCTTTGATTTTCTATGGACCGGCCTTGAAAGAAAACTGGCGCGGCAGGGAAATATTAAAAATTGGAGGTCAGACAGATCTGGCTGCTACGCTATTGAACCAGATTGGTTTAACTTCCGCAGGATTTGACTATAGTAAAGATTTGTTAAACCCGAATTCGAGTGATTTTGCTTATTACGTTTTTACGGAAGGTTTTGGATGGGTCACACCCGGTAATTTTTTTATGTATGACCATCGTTCAAAATCAAAAACCGAACAAATCACGAATAATTCCCATCTAAAGGGTCCCGGCTCTGCTATTGGTAAAGCATATCTGCAAATATTGTTTGAGGATTATTTGGAGCGTTAAAAATAAATTTCTCTTTTCTTACTTCTTTGAAACTAATCATTGCCTCCTGTTAAACCACGCCTCTATTTTATGGCCCCATGTATGCGGATGTTGCCTTTCCATTCTCAAGTTTTCAGACCTTTACGTATAAAATACCAGAGGGCTTTGATGTTGATATTAAGGTAGGAATGCGCGTAAAAGCGCCCCTGGGACGCCGAAATTTACAGGGAATAATTGTAGCTTTAAGGCAGCAGACATCGTTTAAAGGAACACTGCGGTCTATTAATTCTCTGGTGGATGATCATCCCGTTCTGGATGAAGAATTATGGAAATTGATCAACTGGGTTGCGGAATATTATTTCACGCCACTGGGTCAATCGGCAAAAGTAGCCCTGCCTCAGAATTTAACTGCCGATTACAATCCACCGGTAAAACTGCTGGTAAAATCAATAAACCGCAATTTTGACCTTGAAAAACTTCACCGGAAGGCACCTGTTCAGGCCCGTATAATGGAATATTTAAATAAAGAATCAAATTTTATAAAAATGAACAGCCTGGAGCAGATAACAAAAGGCGCTTCATCGATAACCCGGAAATTGCAGGAAAAAAATCTGGTAGAAATAAAAGAGGAACCACAGCTTCCGGATTTGACCGGTTTCACACTGAAGCCCATTCCTAAAAACATCAAATTTTCTAATTATCAGCAGCAGGCTATAGATACCATCAGCAATGCCCTAAAAAAAAAGATATTCAAACCTTTTTTAATTCATGGTGTAACCGGCAGCGGTAAAACAGAAATATATGTTGAAATAGCACGCAGAACTTTGCTGGAGGGACGCAGCGTTATTCTGCTGCTGCCGGAAATAGCCCTGACACCCCAAATCGCCGGCCGGTTTCGTTCCGTATTTGGAGAATCTGTAGCCCTGTGGCACTCAAAAATGAGTCCCTCGGCCCGGGCTTGGACCTGGAAACGTATTTGCGACGGAGATTTTAAGGTAATTATTGGCGCCAGATCAGCCATTTTTACTCCTGTAAAAAATCTGGGATTAATTATTGTTGATGAGGAGCAGGAACACTCATTTAAGCAGGAATCTCCCGAACCGCGCTACCATGCCCGTGAAGTTGCTCTCATGCGCGGTAAACTCCATCGGGCTGCCGTGATAATGGCCAGTGCAACACCCAGTCTTGAAAGTTATTATAATCATATCCAGGGCAAATTCGAATATATCAACCTGCCGGAACGATTTGGCGAGGCTGAATATCCCGAAGTTCATACCATTAACATGCTCAAGGAATCTGCAGAAACATCCGAATACGGCCAGGTTTTTTCCC